>JBLNHD010000114.1:0-4462 GCA_050268825.1 Gemmatimonadota bacterium | reverse complement strand
ACGGCCGCACCCTCACGCAGGACGAGCAGGGGGCGCTCTTCGCCTCGGTCTTCGCCCTCGAGATCACGGTCTTCGTCCCCATCTTCCTGACGACGCCGCTGATGTGGATCGTGGGGGGCCTTCCGGCCATCTTCTAGCAAGTCCCAGAAACGGAAAGCGCCCCGCGAGGTTGCGGGGCGCTTTGCGTTGCATCGAGGAATGGGGCCGGGTCACCCGCTCAGCCATGCCTTGTCCCGGAGCAGCTCGCTGACGATGTCCTGGCTGTTCCGGTTCGCCGCCTCCGCCGCGAAATTCGTCACCACCCGGTGCCGCATCACGGCCGGCGCAACGGTGCGGACGTCCTCGAGGTCCGCCATCGGCCGCCCGGCCATGGCGGCGCGTGCCTTGGCCGCGAGCACGAGGTACTGCGAGGCGCGCGGCCCGGCACCCCAGTCCACGTACTCCTTCACCACCGCCGGCGCATCCGATTCGGTCGGCCGAGTCATGCGGGCGAGCGACACGGCGGCCCGGATGAGCCCCTTCGACACGGGGATCCGCCGCACCAGCGCCTGCATCGCCACGACCGTTTCCGCATCGAGGGCCGGCTCCACCGGCTCCCGCGTGGCGCCCGTGGTCTGTTCGACGATCGCCTCCTCCTCGCTGCGGCTCGGGTAGCCGACCCGCAGCTCGAGCATGAAGCGGTCGAGCTGCGCCTCGGGCAGGGGATAGGTCCCTTCCTGCTCGATCGGATTCTGCGTCGCCAGCACGAAGAAGGGGTCGGGCAGCGGGAAGGTGGTGCCGCCGGCCGTGACCCGGTGCTCCTGCATGGCCTGCAGCAGCGCCGCCTGCGTCTTGGGCGGCGTCCGGTTGATCTCGTCGGCGAGGAGCATGTTGGCGAAGATCGGCCCGTGCACGAACCGGAACGCGCGCCGCCCGGTCGTCAGGTCCTCCTCGATGATCTCGGTGCCGGTGATGTCGCTCGGCATGAGGTCCGGCGTGAACTGCACCCGGTTGAACGAGAGCCGGAGCGCCTCCGCCACGGTCTGGACCATGAGCGTCTTGGCGAGGCCGGGCACGCCGATCAGGAGCGCGTGCCCCCCGGCGAGGATGGCGGTCAGGATCCCGTCGACGACCTCCTCCTGGCCCACGATCCGGCGAGCCACCTGCTGGCGAAGACGGGACACCGAGCCATGGAGCCTGGCGAGCTGCTGGACGTCGTCCTGCGGCGGGGATTCGATTGCGGTCATGACACCCGGAAGAAAGGGACAGAGAACGGTACGCCGAACCGGCCCGATTAGTTGCGGCGGACCCTCAAACGTAGCCGGGTCGACGCCCCTCTGCCGTGCTTGCGAAATATTTCACAAGCGGGTAGATTCGCCCGCGATATGGGGCACCCGAAGGGACCGGGGCAGGAGGTCGGCGCAGGGTACCGGTACGTCTCCCTGGGCCTCACCTTCGCGGGCGGGATCCTCCTCTTCATGGGTGCGGGCTACGCGCTCGACCGCTGGCTCGGCACGCTCCCGTGGCTCCTGCTCGTGGGCACGCTCGTGGGGGCGGTGCTGAGCTTCCTCGCGGTCTACCGCCGCCTGATGGCGGACGCGGCGCGCGAGAAGCGGGAGGAGAGCCCCGAATGATCGTGGCGGCGACGGGGGCAGGGTTGACGGTGGTGGTCACCGGGCTGCTCCTGCTCGCTTTTGGGCGCCCGGCCGTGGTGCCGGCGATCGTCTTCGGGCTCCTCGCCACCCTGCTCCAGGTTCTCGCCGACCGGTTCCTGGCACGGAGGCTTCACGGGCCGGTCGGGGAATTCGGGCGAGGCTACGTCGCCGGGATGGGGCTCCGCCTTGTGGGGATCGTGCTGATGGCGGTGGCGATCGTCGCCGCCCCCGGCCGGTTCCCGCCGCTCCCGACGGCCTTCGGCTTTCTCGGCGTTCTCGTACCGTTGCTGTTCATGGAGATGCGGCTGGCCCGATGATTCAGGAACATTCCGAGCAGCTCAACATCGGCGAGATGGTCCTCCACCACACGGCAGACGCGTGGACGATCGACCTCGAGCCGTTCACCACGATCCACCTGCCGCGCTTCGCCGACATCCACGTCGGTGGGATGACGCTCAATCTCTCGCCGACGAAGCACGTCGTCTTCATGATCCTCGCGGCGGCGCTCGTGGCGCTCACGATGTGGATCGCGGCGCGCGCCATCGACCGGCATCGCCGCAACGGCACGGCGCCGAAGGGCTTCGCCAACGCGGTCGAGGCGATGGTGCTCTACGTGCGGAACGACATCGCCATCGCCAACATCGGGCACGACGGGGCGAAGTTCGCGCCGTTCATCCTCACGATCTTCTTCTTCGTCCTCTACGCGAACCTGCTCGGCCTCCTGCCGTGGGGCTCGTCGGCCACCGGGAACCTCGCCGTCACGGCCGCGCTGGCCATCATGGTGTTCCTGACGGTCGAGATCGGCGGGATGATCAAGCTCGGGCCCAAGGGGTACCTGCACACGATCTTCCCGCAGGTGCCGGGGCTGAGCGGCGTCGGCGGGACGGTGATGTCGGTGGCCATGGCGCCGATCGAGATCCTGGGCAAGCTGGTGAAGCCGTTCGCGCTGGCGGTCCGTCTCTTCGGCAACATGACGGCGGGCCACTTCGTGATCCTGTCGCTGTTCGGGATCATCTTCCTTTTCGGCCAGCTGTACATCTGGAACTACGGCATCGGGATCATCACCGCGGCGCTGGTCACCGGCATCATGATGCTGGAGCTGATCGTGGCGCTGCTGCAGGCGTACGTCTTTGCCCTGCTGAGCTCGGTGTTCATCGGGCTGATGCAGCACGAGCACTAGCCCCGGAGGGGGACGCAGGACCGGCAGGGCGGGGCGCACACCGCACTGTCGCGAGTAGCCGGCCGGATGGCCGGCGAGGCCCGCTGCCCGGAAGGGCGCCGGCGGGCACCCCGGAAGCGGCGCGCGGGAGACGCGGCGCGGGGCGGGGAGGCGCAGCGCGAATGGAATCTCCCGACCTACTAAGGATGAGGACATGCTGACTCTGCTGCAGGAAGTCGCGACCACCAGCGTCGACGTCGCGAAGAACACGAACGCCCTTCTCGGTGCCGGCATCGGCATCGGCCTCGCGATCCTCGGCGCGGGCCTGGGCCTCGGCCGCATCGGCGGCTCGGCGGCCGAAGCGATCGCGCGCCAGCCGGAAGCGGCCGGCGACATCCGCGGCGCGGCGCTGCTCATCGCGGTGCTCCTCGAGGGCGCCACGATCATCGCGCTCGTGTTCGCCCTGCTCTTCAAGCTGATCTAAGGGTCGACCGATGCTCATGGCACTGCTCGCGCTGGCGGCACCGGAGGCTGGCGCCCCGGTCTCGCCGTTCGAAGTCAATCCCGGGCTCTTCATCTGGACCTGGGTCGTCTTCATCGCGCTCTTCTTCATCCTGAAGAAGTTCGCGTGGCCGTCGATCCTCCGGGCCACCGAGGAGCGCGAGCGGGCCATCGAGCGCCAGCTCGCCGAGGCGCAGCGGATGAACGCCGAGGCGTCGGCGGCGCTCGAGGAAAACAAGCGGCTCGTTGCCGAGACGCGCGCCTCGGTGCACCAGCTCATGGCCGAGGGGAAGGCTGCGGCGGAGAAGGAGCGCACGGTGGCGCTGGAGAAGACGCGGCAGGAGCAGGAAGAACTGCTGGCCCGGGCGCGCCGGGAAATCGAGGCGGAGAAGGATCGCGCCGTCGTCGAGCTGCGCCGCGAGGCGGTGGATCTCTCGCTCGCGGCCGCGTCGAAGCTCATCGGCGAGCGCCTCGAGACGGACGCCGACCGGCGGCTCGTGATGAACTACATCGGCGCGATGGGCGACGGACATTGAGACCGACCACGATCGCCCGGAACTACGCGGAAGCGCTCTTCTCGCTCGGGGAGCAGGGCGGGCGCACCACGGAGTACGCCCAGCTCATCGACGCGGTGGCGGGCGCGATCGAGCTTGCGCCCGAGGTGCAGGCGCTGCTCATCTCGCCGCGCGTGCCCAAGACCGCCAAATCCCGGCTGCTCGCCGCGTCGCTGCCGAACGCGCCGAGCGAATTCGTGCGCTTCCTCCAGGCCGTCGTGCAGCGCGGGCGCCAGGGGCTCTTCCGGGAGATCGCGCAGGAGTACGCGACGCTGGTGGACGTGAAGTTCAACCGTGTCCGCGCCGGCGTCACGCTGGCCAGGGAGCCGGACGAGGCGCTGCGCGAGAGCATCCGCAAGGCGCTCACCGAGGCGCTCGGTAAGGAAGTCCTGCCGTCGTTCACGGAGGACCCGGCCATCCTGGGCGGCACGATCGTGCGCGTCGGGGAGCGGATCTACGACGGGAGCGTGCGCCGCCGGATGGCGAGGCTGCGGCGGCAGCTCTTGAGCTGAGCGTTCGCATCGGAGATCGATGCGGGACGATGCGGCCCCGGGCGATGCCCGGGGCCGCATTGCATGATTGAGTTCGATGCGCGAGTGGCCCCGGGCTATAGC
>JBLNHD010000113.1:0-2963 GCA_050268825.1 Gemmatimonadota bacterium | reverse complement strand
AGACGCGCGCTAAGGCTCTGGCGTTTGAGGCTGTATTTCTGACGATCACATGTCCGAGCCGCATGCATGCACGTCTGGCGTTGCGTGCCGCCCACGGATCCGCGCAGCAACTTCCGGCTGGCCGACGAGGCGATGCTCCAGCGCGCGGGTGTGCCACCGGAGCGGGTGCACCGCATGCACGGCGAGCTTACGCCCGCACGCGCCGCGCTGGCCTACGAGGCGCTCATCCGCGATCGGGTGCCGGACCACGCCTTCGACCTCGTGCTGCTCGGCGTGGGCGAGGACGGGCACACGGCCTCGCTGTTTCCCGGGCATCCGGCGCTCGAGGAGCGGGAGCAGCTGGTCCTGACGGTACACGCAGAGGGAGTCGAAGTGCCCGACCGCATCACCATGACGCTGCCGCTCATCAACCGGGCGCGGAGCGTGCTGGTGCTCGCGGCGGGGCCGTCGAAGCGCGGGATCGTACAGGCCGTGCGCGCGGATGCGGCGGAGGCCGCCCGCCGCTTTCCGATTGCCCGCGTGCGCCCGGCGGGGCACCTCACCTGGATCGTGGATCAGTCCGCGGGCGGGTGACGTCCCGTCCCATCTGCCTCGAGGTCGGGGCGCAGCGTGCGCGCCTCGCGCAGATACACGTGCGCCGGCAGGCGCCCCGCCCGTGACCGCACGTGCAGCAGCACGCGAATGCAGCGTGGCAGCGAGCCGGGTACCGCGATCTCCGCCGCGCAGAGGAGTGGCACCGACGACCACCCCGCCTCCCGCGCTGCGAGTGCCGGAAATCCGCTCGTCAGGTCGGGCGTCACGCTGAAGACCGCGCTCACCACGGCCTCCGTTCCCAGATCGTTCCGTTCCAGCAGCGCGGCAAGCAGCTCGCGCACGGCGTCGCCCAGGGCCTCCGGCGTATCGGCAGGAACGGTTGTGGCCCCGCGGAGTGCCGCGATACCCGCCTCCTGGGTCAGGTGGCGGTCGAGGTGGGCCAGCACGCCGGCGGCCGATTGCGGGGCGAGGCGCCGGCGCGCGAGGAGCCAGAAGCGGGTGCAGTTGTCCGCCCGGTCCTGGATATCCGATTCGAGCGCCACGAGCCCGTGCATCTCGCCGGCTTCGCGGCTCGCGATGGCCGCCCGGGAGCGATCGGCGCCGTGGGACACGAGCCGCGCCGCGCCCGCGGTATCGTGCACGGCCACCGGCTGGATTCCGGGGTGATGCGCCAGGAAGCGGGCACATTGCGCCAGTGCCACCGGGTGGGACGCTGCGGTGGTGATGTCGGCGAGCGACGCGCCGGGCATCGCGAGGAGCGCGAGGCGCACCGGCACGTCGAGCTCCGCTTCGACGCGCAGGTCGTACGCTGCGATGGCACGCAGGGCCGGCGCCACCACACCGGCCAGCGTGTTGTGCACCGGGAGGAGCGCGCGATCCACCGTCCCGGCGTCGAGCGCCGCCAGCACGCTGCCGAAATCGTCGAATCCCACGGCATCGGCGGCGAGGCCGGGCAGGCGCGAGACCGCAGCGTCACTGAAGGACCCGGCTTCTCCCTGAATCCCGACCGTGATGCGAAGCGCCGGCGCGCGCTCCTGCCTCGGATCGAGGCGCGCGGCGCTCGTCATGCGACCGCCACGGCGCGGGCCACGGCCGGGTGGCCGATGCGCGGCGCGAGGGTGCGCCCTGCTGCCGCCGCGAACGGCGCCAGGCGCTCCATGAGCGCGGCGAAGGCATCCGGGGTCAGCGACTGTTCCCCGTCGGAGCGGGCACACTCGGGATCGGGGTGCACTTCGATCATGAGGCCGTCGGCGCCGGCGGCGATCGCGGCAAAGGCGAGCGGAGCGACGAGCGCTGCCCGGCCGCCGGCATGGCTCGGATCGACGATCACCGGGAGATGCGTTTCCTCCTTCAGAACCGGAATCGCCGAGATGTCGAGGGTGTTCCGCGTGCCCGTCTCGAACGTGCGGATCCCGCGCTCGCAGAGGACCACGTCGCGGTTGCCGTGTGCCATCACGTACTCTGCCGCCATGAGCAGCTCGCGGACGGTGGCGGAAAGGCCGCGCTTGAGGAGCACGGGGCGGCCCGCACGGCCGACTTCGGCCAGGAGCGAGAAGTTCTGCATGTTCCGCGCGCCGACCTGGAGCATGTCGGCGTGCTCCGCCACGAGCGCCACCTGGCGCGTGTCCATCACCTCGGTCACGACCGCGAGGCCGGTGCGCTCTCGCGCCTCGGCCAGCAGCTCGAGGCCGGGCGCGCCGATGCCCTGGAACGCGTACGGCGACGTCCGGGGCTTGAACGCGCCGCCCCGGAGCAGGGTGGCGCCCGCGGCCTCGACCGCCTCGGCGGTCTCGAGCAGCATCTCCCGCCCTTCCACCGAGCACGGCCCCGCGATCACGGCGATGGCGGCGCCCCCGATCGTGGCCCGGCCGGCGCGGACGAGGCTTCCGTGGAGTCCGGGCCCGGCCTCCCGGCTCGCCAGCTTGTAGGGTCGCAGGACCGGTGTGACCGACTCGATTCCGGGCAGCGCGAGGAGCGGAACCTCCGCGAGGATGGCGTCGTCTCCCACGCAGGCGACCACGGTGCGCTGCTCGCCGTGCAGCACATGCGCGTGCAGCCCGAGCGACTCGACGCGCTCCTGGAGGTGGTGGAGTTCGGACTCGGTGATGCCCGGACGCGTGATGATCAGCATGCTGTTCCATGGGTGAAAATGAAAACGGCCTCCGGAACCTCCGGAGGCCGTTCGTCGTGGACTGCTCGCTCAGCTGCGCGCGCCTGCCCGACTCCGGCCCCCGGGGGGAAAGCCAAAGAAGAAGCCGAACGCAAAGAAGCCGCTGCGAGTCGCGATCATGAGTCCAATCTGGGAAGGGACGCGCCGCGGCGCAAGCGTCGGCCTTCGCGCGGGTCCAGGGCGCCGTTATTTTGCCGGGCATGACCACCACTCCCAAGTACCGCGACCTCACCCCGCCCGCCGGGGGCGAGACCATCAC
>JBLNHD010000112.1:0-4684 GCA_050268825.1 Gemmatimonadota bacterium | reverse complement strand
GCCGGCAGCATGTTCCCGACGGCGATCGCGTGCAGCGCGGTGGCGATGAAGATCGCCCCGGTGGCGAGCACAGTGTGCTCCCGCATGGCGTCCTGCGCCTCGAGCGTGTCGGTGATGACGCCGGGGAGCGGGCCGTCGTCGCGGATGGAGCCCGACAGCACATAGGGGACACGGTGCGTGACCAGCGCGTGCATGATCCCGCTGCGCACGACGCCGGTGGCCACGGCCTGCTCGATGGAGCCGGCGGCACGGACGCGATTGATGGCGCGCATGTGCAGGCCGTGGCCGCCCTCGGTCGGCTGTCCCGTGTTGGTCATGCCGAGCGTGGTGCCGAAGATCGCGGCTTCCATGTCGTGGACCGCGACGGCGTTGCCGATCAGCACCGCCTGCACGAAGCCGTTCGCGATGAACCACTCGAAATCCGTCCGGGCCCGCGAATGCACCAGCGCGGGCCCCGCCACCCAGACCAGGTAGCCGTCGCGCGCCTTCTGCTCGATGAGCCGTGCCGCGAGCTCCTCGTAGTTGACCGGACGCTCGCGGCTCACCTCGGTGGACATGAAGCGGAACTCGTTGGCGCCATGCGCACCACCGAGGAATCCCGCCGAATGCACCACGATGCCCTCGGTCCCGTCCTCCGCCTCCCCCATGGCGATGAGCTCGCCGGCGCGGAGGCGCCGCGGCTCGATCGTCTCGAGGGCGTCGCCCCGGCGGACGATGACGCAATCCATGCGGGGCCGTGTCGGCGCAATCCAGCGCCCGCCGAGGCGGACGTAGGTCGGAAGGTTCGAGGTCGAGAAGAAGCCCTCGGGGAGGACCCCGTCGGCCGGCAGCGGCTCGAACCGCGCCTCGGGGGCATCGGCGAACGGCGCCCGCGAGAAGTCGGGAAGGGTGTTCGGCATGGCTGTCATAGAGGCGTGGAACGTAACCGGTCGGAGGGCGGCATTGAAGGTCGACGGACCCTGCGGAACCGGGGGATTCAGAGCATGGCGACGGGGTCGCGGTCGATCACGATGGCCGGCTCCCGCCGGCCCCGCGCCAGGCTGCGCGCCGCCGTACGGACGATGCGCCCGAGCTCCCGGGAAGGGCCCCGCAGAACGGCATGCCACCGCCAGCGCTCCTTGATGCGGGCCACCGGGCACGGAGCCGGCCCCAGCACCGTGACCGGAAGCGCATGGCGGTCGATGAGGCGCTGGCACCAGTCCGCCACCCGCGCCGCCGTGGCCCCGACTTCGATCTCGTTGAGCCCGCTCACGACGAGGTTGACCAGCGCGAGGACCGGGGGCGCCGGCGGGCTCTCGCGCAGCGCCAACTCGGCGGCGAGGAACCCCTCGGTGTCGTGGCGCGCGGCGTGGACGAGCGCGTGGTGGTCGGGACAACGGGTCTGCACCAGGACCTTGCCGCCGCGCGGCCCGCGGCCGGCGCGGCCGCCCACCTGCGCGAGCAGCTGGAACGATCGCTCGGCGGCACGGAAGTCGGGCAGGTTGAGCCCCGTGTCCGCATCCACCACGCCGACGAGCGTGACGTTGGGGAAGTCGAGCCCCTTCGCGATCATCTGCGTGCCGATGAGGATGTCGATCTCCCGCCGTTCGACCGCCTCGAGGATGCGCTGGTGCGACCACTTGGTACTCGTCGTGTCGAGATCCATGCGGCCGATCCGTGCCTCGGGAAACCGCTCGGCCACCAGGCGCTCGAGCTGCTGCGTGCCCACGCCGCGCATCCGCTGCACCGCGCCGCCGCACTCGGGACACGCTGTCGGCACCGACTCCTCGTGCCCGCAGTAATGACAGCGGAGTGCCGCGGGTGTCTGGTGCACGGTGAGCGAGATGGCGCAGTCAGGACAGTGCCGCACCGACCCGCAATCGGGGCACTGGAGGTACGCGGCAAAGCCGCGGCGATTGAGCAGCAGGATGACCTGCTCGCCGCGGCCGAGTGCCGATCCGATGGCGTCGTCGAGCACGATGGACCACGACACCGAGCCGGTACCGGGGACGAGCGGCGCCTTCCGCAGGTCCACGAGCTCGACGGGCGGCAGCGGCCGCGACTCGATCCGGTCGGGCAGGTCGAGCCGGATAAGCGCAGCGGGGTCGTCCTCGGGCCGCACGGTACGCGCGATCGTCTCGAGCGACGGCGTCGCACTGCCCAGGAGAAGACGTGCACCTTCCAGCCGCGCGCGCACACCCGCGACATCGCGCGCGTGGTATCTCGGGGCCTCGCCGTTCTTGTAGGTTGCTTCGTGCTCTTCGTCGATCACGATGAGCCCGAGATTCGTGACGGGGGCGAGCACCGCGGACCGTGCCCCCACCGCGACGCGCCGCTCGCCACGGCGGAGCGTGCGCCAGGCGTCGGCTCGTTCCCCGTCCGAGAGCGCGCTGTGCAGCACGGCGACCTGATCGCCGAACGCCCCGCGGAACCGGCTCACGGTCTGCGGCGTGAGGCCGATCTCGGGCACCAGCACGATGGCCCCGCGCCCGGCGGCAAGCTCCCGGCGCACCGCCTCGAGGTAGACGAGCGTCTTCCCGCTGCCCGTCACGCCGAGCAGGAGCGCGCCTTCGCCGGCCCCGAGCGCCGAGACACCGTCCAGGGCGCGCTCCTGCGCCGCCGTAAGGCGCGCGGGTGGCGGCGTGCCCGCCACGCCGGCGAAGGGATCCCGCAGCCGCTCGCTCTGCTCGATGACGGCCGCGCCGCTGCGGGCCAGGGACCGGATCACGCCGTCACCGAAGCCGAGCTGCTCCATCAGGTGGCGCACGGGCGCACTCCCGCCGAGGGCCTCGAGCGTTTCGTAGAGCGCGCGCTGCTTCGGGCGGCGGCGGAAGCGCTCGTCGCGCTCCATGAGGGTGAGCCGTTCGGGAGCGAGCGAAAGGACCCGCTCGGTGCGCTCCCCTGCACCGCTCCCGGTGCCCCAGAGCGCCGTCGGGAGCAGGAGCTTGACGGCAAGGCCGAGAGGAGCGCCGTAGTACCCGCTGATCCAGCGGGCCAGGTCGAGCAGCGGTACCGGCACCGAGGGTTCCGCGTCGAGCGCGGCCTCGAGATCGCGTGCGGCCACGGCGGGCGCCGGCACGTCCACGGCCGTCACGACCCCGGTGAGCGAGCGACGGCGCACCGGCACGACCACGCGCGCCCCCGGCTGCACGCGCGCGGCGAGCCCGTCGGGAATCCGGTAGGTGTAGGAGGTGGCGAGCGGGAGGGGAAGGACGACGTCGGCGTAGCGCGGGCTCATCGTCGCGTGACGCCAAGCCCCGGCCCGGAGGGAAGCGTTACCAGGCCGCCGGCGATGGTCGCGCCGACGAACGGGTCGGCGGCGAGGAGTGCGGCGCCGTCGAGGTCCACGATGTCCACCAGCGGCGTGAAGTGCGCCGCCGAGGTGATGCCGAGCGAGCTCTCGATCATGCACCCGACCATGACGCTCATCGAATGCGCGCGGGCGGCGGCGATCATGCGCAACGCTTCCCGCAGGCTGCCGCACTTGGCGAGCTTGATGTTGATGCCGTCCACGCGTCCCACGAGCGGCGGAATGTCGGCAAGGGTGCGGCAGCTCTCGTCGGCGATCACGGGAATGGTGGCGCGACGCCGGACCTCACCCAGCCCGTCGAGGTCCCCGGGGACGAGCGGCTGCTCGAGCACGGTCACCCCGAACTCCGCGAGCACGGGGAGCATCCGGATCGTGTGCTTGACGGTCCACCCGCAATTGGCGTCCACCCGCAGCTCCCGGTCGGTCTCCGACCGGATGGCCTGAAGGATCTCGAGATCCCGGTCGCTGCCGAGCTTGATCTTGAGGATCGGGTATTCCGCCGCCTCCCGCACCTTCATGCGGATCCGCTCGGCCGTGTCGATGCCGATGGTGAACGTGGACTGCGGCGCGCGCTTCGGATCGAGCCCCCAGAGCTGGTACACCGGAACGCCGAGGCGCTTCCCGGCGAGGTCGTGCATCGCGGCCGACAGGGCTGCCCGGGCTGAGGCATTCCCGCCGAGCAGCTGCAGCCAGGTGCGCTCCGCCTCCTCGAGATCGAAGGGGGTGTCCGGCAGCGCCTGACCGTAGACCGCGAGCGCGGCCATGACCGAATCCGGCGTCTCGCCGTAGAACTTCGTCGCGGCCGCCTCGCCCCACCCTTCGACGCCGTCGTCGTCCGTAAGCCGCACGAGGACGGTGCGATACTCCGACTGCCCGCCGCGGGCGATGATGAACGGATGACGCGTGGTGAGGGTCTGGAATTCGGTATGGAGCCGAAGCGGCACGGGAGCCTCTGCGGTGGGGAGCGGGTCAGGCCATGGCGCGGACGAGTGCGGCGACGCCGGCGGCGAGCCGGTCTGGAATGTAGCCGCCTTCCAGCACCCCGACGAGCGCGGCGGTCGGGGCGTGCGCTCGCAGGCGCGCGGCGAGCTCCGCGTAGTGGTCAGGCTCGAGCGTGAAGCCGCCGAGCGGGTCGCCGCGCATGGCGTCGAACCCGGCGGAGATCACGATGAGGTCGGGCGGCCAGTCGCGCGTCGCCTCACCAATGGCGTGCCAGAGGTCGCCGACGTAACGCTCGGGGGGCAGGCCCGGCGGGCGCGGCACGTTGAAGATGTTGCCGACGCCGCGCTCGGATTCGGCCCCCGTACCCGGCCACCAAGGAAACTGGTGCAGCGAGACGAATCGGATCGTCGCATCGTGCTCGATGAGCGCCTGGGTGCCGTTCCCGTGGTGAAC
>JBLNHD010000111.1:0-2663 GCA_050268825.1 Gemmatimonadota bacterium | reverse complement strand
GATCCCCCGCGCGCGGGCGTTCGCCCGGCTGTTGACGGGAGGTTCATGCCGCACTACTTTGTATCACGAAGCACTTTGCGAAGACCTCCAAGAGCGGATATACCCCCTACGAAGAGTGCTCAACATGGAATGGTCGAGGTCGTTCCTGCGCGCCACGGCTGCCGTCGCCGCTGCGCTGGCCTGTGCCGGTACTCCGCCTCCTGCACCCACGGCAGAGCCGGTGGCGTCCACTGCGTCGGACTCTTCGGCGGCGCCCACCCTGGCTGCCGTGTCCGCCCTCAGTGACGCGCGCGTCCTGGAGTTGGGTCGCGGCTACGCCGCACTCCTCCAGGCGAGGGAGTACGACCGGCTCTGGCAACACCTGACGCCCGAAGCTCAGGCTCGCCTCGGATCCCCCGCGTCGTTCCGGAGCTGGGCCGAGCAGAATCGCGACGGCCTCGGGGACGAGCAGAGCGCGATCCGCGAATCGGTGGAGCTGCCCCGGCCCGGAATGCGTGCCGACCGCCTGTATCTTCGCGTCTCGCGCCACGCGGAGGTCCCGGCCCGGCTGGTGATCGGGCTGCGGAACGACGGATCGATCGTCGGGATGCAGTTGCGGCGGGGGAATTGATGGGTCGCACCGACGCGCGGTCGTCGCGCGAGGGCAAGGGCCGCCGGGGGGGTCGGAAATGGGGGGTTGTGGTCGCGCTGCTGACGGGCGGCATCGCGCTGCTCGGCTATCAGTGGAAATCCACCATCGAGCGCAACCGATCGGTTCCCGACGAACCCTTCCGGATCGCCGGCAACCTGTACTACGTGGGCGCCACTGGCGTCACCTCCTTTCTCCTCACCGGCCCCGAAGGGCATGTCCTGATCGACGGCGGGTATCCCGAGACCGCACCCCTCATCATCGGCAGCATTGCCCGGCTCGGATTCGATGTCCGGGATGTCCGGCTTCTGCTCAACTCGCACGCGCACTTCGATCACGCCGGTGGCCTGCGGGAGCTGCAGGAGGCCTCGGGCGCGGAGCTCTGGATCAGCGAGGGCGATGCCGAGTTCGTTGCGGCGGGAGGCGCGGGGGATCGCACATTCGGTCCGCTCCGCTTCTTCGGGTTCGGGCGCTTCCCCCCGGCTCGGGTGGATCACCGGTTTTCGGACGGCGATACGGTGCGCGTCGGCCCGCTCGAGCTCACCGCGCACATCACTGCCGGCCACACCCCTGGTTGTACTTCCTGGTCGTTCACCGTGCGGCACGAGGGCCGCGACCTGCGGGCGCTCAGCGTCTGCAGCCTCTCGCTCCTTCCATTCATGGATTTCGGGCCCGAGGAGTCGTACCCGGGTATTCGCGCAGATTTCGAGCGGAGTTTCCGCACCCTCCGGGACCTTCCCGTGGACCTCTTTCTCGGCTCTCATGGCAGTTTCTTCGAGCTCGAGCGGAAGCGGCGCGCGAGCGCCGTGGCCGCCGATCCGGTGAGTCCCTTCCTGGATCCCGCAGGATATCTCGAGTATGTCGCCCGAGCCGAGCGCCGGTTCCGGGCAGCGCTCGCGGACGATCAGCCTTCCTGACTCACGCACATAGCCAGGTGACCGGAGTGACCCAGCCCAACGCGCAGTCATCGGTGCTCGCGCTGCGGATTCGCGGCGTCTCGAAGACGTACCCGAACGGCGTGCATGCGCTGAGGGACGTGACGCTCACGATTCCCGCCGGCATGTACGGGTTGCTCGGGCCGAACGGCGCGGGCAAGTCCACGCTGATGCGCATCCTCGCCACGCTGCAGGAGGCCGATAGCGGCAGCGTGACGCTCGGTGCCATCGATGTGCTGGGTCAGAAGGAAGCCGTGCGCCGGACGCTCGGGTATCTCCCGCAGGAGTTCGGCGTCTATCCGAAGGTGTCGGCCGAGGCGCTGCTCGACCAGTTCGCGCTGCTCAAGGGAGTATCGGCTCGCGGGGAGCGACGGGAGGTCGTCGAGGCACTGCTGCGGCAGACGAACCTCTGGGAGGTCCGTCGTCAGAAGCTGGGCGGCTTCTCCGGGGGAATGCGCCAGCGCTTCGGCGTGGCCGTGGCCCTGCTCGCCAATCCCAGCCTGCTGATCGTCGACGAGCCGACTGCCGGCCTCGATCCGGCGGAACGGGTGCGGTTCCTCAATCTCCTCAGCGAGATCGGGCAGAACAGCGTCGTCCTCCTCTCCACGCACATCGTGGACGACGTGAGCGAGCTCTGCACGCGGATGGCCATCATCGACCAGGGGGAGATCCTGCTCGAGGCCGAGCCGCTCCGGGCCGTCGCGGAGCTCCGCGGCCGCGTGTGGCGTCGGGTCCTGGCCAGGGCCGAGTTGGCCCTGCTCGAGCGGGAGCATGCCGTGATCTCGACGAAGCTGCTCGCGGGGCGCACCGTGGCCCGAGTCTACAGTGACGGGGCGCCCGGCCCGGGCTTCGAGCAGGCGGAAACGTCCCTCGAGGACGTGTACTTCACCGCGATGGCGGGTCACCTCGGGCGACGGGCCGGGGCGGGTGCGGGGGCGCCCGCATGAAGCTGGGCGGCATCGCGCGCTTCGAGACAGTCTTGCTCGCGGCTAGCAGCAACACCCTCACCGGTAGAATGCGGACAAGGACGTGACGGGGAGGCGGAGAGACAGGGTCGCGCTATTTTGGCTCTCAACGGCATTGAAGTTCGACCGCAGACT
>JBLNHD010000110.1:0-3590 GCA_050268825.1 Gemmatimonadota bacterium | reverse complement strand
GGACACGAAGCCCGGGTCGAAGAACGGGAACGTCACCTTGTATCCCGTGCACCAGACGATCACGTCGACGTCCTCGACCGTGCCGTCCACGAACCGCACCCGCGTCCCCTCGAGGCGCTCGATGTTCGGGCGGTACGCGATCGCGCCGATACCGACGGCGCTCTCCCGCGCTGTCCAGAAGTAGAACTGGTGAGGCGTGGAGGGCTTGAGCTCCGTGGCCACCACGCGCCCGACCGGGCCCTGGTTCGCTGGCATTCCCGTCATTCTGCGCGAAGGTATTGCTGCACGGTGTGCGTCCCGTAGAGCAGCCGGTCCCATTGGGGCCCGCCGCTTACCGGCAGGCGCTCGGCGAGGATCGCGCGTGCAATGCGATCGGCGCGCTCCGGCGCGCCATTGGCCGGCGCCACCTCGACCCGCACCAGTCCGTGAAAGAGATCCCGCTGCTCCCACGGCCAGAGCCGCAGCCCCCACGCGACCACCGGGCGATAGCCCGGTGTCGGCTCGAAGAGGCTCGTCCGGTGTCCGCAGGGAAGTCGCAGGTAGCGCTCCAGGTCGGCCCCGTCGAAGGGGAGCGTCGCATGCCCCTTCACCAGGCCGATCGCGCGCGGATCCTCGGCCAGGCGCGGGTTGCCGCTCAGTGACCCGTCGATGATGAGCCAGCCGTCGCGCAGGCGGCGGAAGGCGTCGGCCGCGGCGAGCTCGAGATTGCCGCGCACCCGATCCACCGCGCGGCGCAGCTCGGCAAGGTCCCGGAAGGGGTGCCCGGGGCCGTCCGGAAGCTCGAAAAGCTCGACGCCCTCGGGCGGACCGCCGGCGGCATCGAGCGCGGCGCGCCGGCCGGCGAGGTAGGCCTGCCGTTCGCGCACCACCGTCGTGAAGGCACTGCCGGCGCGCTCCCGCACCGCAGCCCGCACTTCCACGAGCGCGAGCGGGGCCGAGCCTGCGTAGCCCAGAAGCTCCATGCGCTGGGTGCCGTCGAGAAACGCCACAGGCTCCTCGAAGGCGGCGGGCGGCCCGACCGCGTGCCACCGGAGGTCGGTGTCCTCGAGGAGGCGCGCGGGATCGAGAACGGCCTCCGCGTCTCCGATGTAGGATGCGGGAAGCCCGGCGGCCGGCGAGACGCCGGCAGCGGCAAGCCGCTTCCGGCACCGCATGACGAGTGTGGTGAACATGAATGTCAGCGCGAGAGAACGCGCGCCGCGAGTTGCGGGATAGCCGTGACGACGCTCACAGACAGGAAGGTAGCCGACCGGACACACTGCGCAACGGAATACCGCGACCCCGGAGCGCGCGTGAAAGAACGAAACGAACGACGGCCGGTCCTCATTACCGGCGGCGCCGGTTTCATTGGAACGAATCTGGCGCACCGCCTGCTGACTGCCGGACGGCGCGTCGTGATCTTCGACAATTTCTCGCGCCCCGGGGTCAAGCACAATCTCCGCGCCCTCCGCGCGGCGCATGGGGACGATACGCGGGTCCTCGCCGCCGACGTGCGCGACGAACTGGCGCTCGGCCGGGCGGTGGCCGACTGCGCGACGGTCTATCACCTCGCCTCGCAGCCCTGCAGCGATCCCGTCCACCAGGATCCCATCGGGCAGTTCGAGACCAATGCCCGTGGCACGCTCAACCTGCTGGAGGCCATCCGGCTCGCGCCGACGCCGCCCGCACTGATCCACGCGTCGACGAGCCGCGTCTACGGCCCGCTCGAAGGCGTGGCGCTGCGGGAAATGGGAGATCGCTACGAGCCCGAGGACCAGGTGCTCCTCCGGTCGGGAATTCCGGAAACCCAGCCCCTCGATTTCTACGGCCCGACCGGGTGCTCCAAGGGCGCCGCGGACCAGTACGTCCTCGACTACGCCCGCAATTTCGGGCTTTCCGCTCTCGTACTCCGGCTCAGCTGCATCTATGGTCCGTACCAGTCGCCGGCGCCCGGCCGTGGCTGGGTGGCCGAATGCCTCGACCGCGCGCTCCGGCAGGAGACCGTGATGGTGTACGGCGACGGCCGCCAGGTCCGCGACCTCCTCTATGTGGACGATGCGGTCACGGCGCTGGTGCTGGCGGAAGAGAAGCTCGGGATGCTGCGAGGGCGGGCGTTCAATATCGGCGGTGGACCCGAACGGACGCTCAGCCCGCGCGAGCTGGTGCAGCTGATTGCCGACCTCGCCGGTGAACCGCCGCGTGTCCGGTACGAGCAGTGGCGCCCGGCGGACCAGCGCTACTACGTCTCCGACGTGTCGCTCTTCGCGACGCTGGCAGGGTGGCAGCCCACGACGACCGTCCGGGCGGGGGTGGAGCTGCTGTACCGGTGGATGCGCGAGGCGGCGGGATCGGTGCTGGATTCCGAGCGGGCGGTGCTGCTGGCGCTGGCCGGTTCGGACGCGCGCGGGTGAGCGCGCCCGAAACGCTCAATCGTCGTCGAACTCCGGAAACTGCGGCACGCCCGTGAGCCAGAACCCGGCGAGCGTGCCCTGTTCGTCCACTTCGATGTAGAGATGATCGGCGGCCCGGATCACTTCGACCTGCCGCTCCGGTCCGATCCGCAGGTGGAATACACTCTCCGAGGCATCCGTCCGCACGCTCAGCGCCGTATCCACCTCCATCGACGAGATTCCCGGCTTCGACGGCCGCTTGGCGACGACCACGCGACCCTCGGTGAGCTGGGCAGGGACGGCCAGGCTCGGCGACGTGGAGACTTCGGGCCAGACCACGATGTCGATGCCGCAGATGACGCCGTCGGCCACGTCGAGCACGGCCACGGACCCCTGCTCGTCGCTCAGCTCCACCGAGCCGGTGAGGCCGCCCACCTTGCGACTCGCCTTGAACGCGCCGGAGAGGATGTCGGTCTCGGGATCCCAGCGCCACGAGATGGTCGGGAGCTTGCCGCCGAGCGGCTCGATGTGGGCGTCGATGCTCACGAGCGGGCCTCCGCGGCCGGCACGGCCGCCAGGCGGTCGATGAAGCGGAAGAGCCGATCGAGTGCCGTCTCCAGCACCTTGTCGGCCACGGAATAGGTCATGCGGACCCAGCGATCGTCGCCGAAGGCCGAGCCGGGCACGAGGGCGACACCTTCTTCCTGCATCAGCCGCTCGCAGAACGCCGCGCCGCCGATCGGCGCGCCCTCGACGATGCCGTCCACCCGGAAGAAGAAGTAGAAGGCGCCGTGCGGCTCGACGAACTCGATGCCCGGCGCGGCCGAGCGGAAGCGCCCGACGATGTAGTCGCGCCGGCGGCGGAACGCCGCCACCATGCGCTCGAGATCGGCCTCGACCCGCTCGTCACTGTACGCCGCTGCCGCAGCCCACTGGGCGGGGTGATTGGCCCCGGTGGTGGTGTGCGACTGCAGCGCCGCAATCGCCTTGGCAAGGTGCGGGGGCGCGAGCGCCGCGCCGATGCGCCACCCCGTCATCGCGTACGCCTTGCTGGCGCCGGCGATGACCACCACGCGCTCGAGCAGCTCGTCGGGAAGGTCGAGCACCGACGGTATTCCTTTATTTGCTTCCGGCAAAAATCGTAAATCGGCTTAACGCGATTAACCTCTCTCTTAATGCCGATCGTTTTCCCCTTAACAACAACTTTAGTCGGAAATTTGC
>JBLNHD010000109.1:0-6776 GCA_050268825.1 Gemmatimonadota bacterium | reverse complement strand
CGGATCAGACGCTGGACCTCGGAGAGCCGGGCGATCTCCGATCGGACTTTGTCCAGCTCCCCGTTGAGCTCGTTGAGCGACTTCTTCTGCGCACCGCTGAGGTCGTTCCACTGCTTGTCGTCATATTCGCCGACGGCGTGACGGACTTCCGCCTCCGCGAGCGTCTCGAGCAGGTCGGCCTCGCGTGCCTCGAGGCGCTCGCGGTCCGCATGATGGCGACTCAACGCTTCCGCGATGGTACTCTCATGCGCGCGCAGCTGCCCCATCACGTTGTCCAGTCGTGACTCGTAGTCCGAGCGCACCCGGGCGCGCACGGCATCGGGCGCACCGGCTTCGTTGAGGCGGGCGAGCCACTGCTCGTACTGGCTGCGCTCCTGGAGCAGCTTCTCGATCGAGTCGCTGGAGCGGTCGGATCTGGCCATCGGCAATATTCCTCGTCAGGGCGAGGGAGCGGCGGGGGATCTTGCAGGAAAGTTAACGTCGGGAGCGGGCGCGGAGAACCCGCCCGGTCCGGTCAGCTGCGCCGGAAGACGAGCTCGCCGCCGACGATCGTCGCCTCCGCGCGCCCGCGCAGCCGGCGCCCCGCAAACGGCGTGTTGCGACTCTTCGAGTGGAACCGCTCCGGGCGCACCTCCCATTCGGCCGCGGGATCGAACACCACGACGTCGGCGGGCGCTCCGGTGGCGAGCGTGCCGCCCGGCAGGTTGAAGAGGCGCGCCGGGAGCGTGCTCATGCGCAGCACCAGCTCCGGCAGCGTCAGCACCCCGCCGTCGACCAGCTCGCTGATGGCGAGCCCGAGCGCTGTCTCGAGGCCGATGATGCCGTTCGGCGCATCGTCGAACTCGCGCTCCTTCGCGTCGTAGTGGTGCGGGGCATGGTCCGTGGCGATCACGTCGAGGGTTCCGTCGCGAAGCCCTTCGCGCACGGCATCGCGGTCGGCGGCCTCGCGGAGAGGCGGGTTCATCTTCGCATTCGTGTCGTACCCTTCGCACGCCTCGTGGGTCAGCGTGAAATGGTGCGGGCACGCTTCTGCACTCACACGGAGCCCCTTCTCCTTGGCGCGGCGGATCAGCTCCACCGAGCCGCGGGTCGACATGTGGCAGAGGTGCACGTGGCCGCCGGTCAGCTCCGCCAGCAGGATGTCCCGCGCGACCATGATCTCCTCCGCCGCGGCCGGAATGCCCTTGAGGCCGAGCCGCGTCGAGACCAGCCCCTCGTGCATCGCGCCGCCCTGCGCGAGCGTCATGTCCTCGCAGTGGTCCGCCACCGGGATCCCGAACACGCGCGCGTACTCGAGCGCCGTGCGCATGAGGTGGCTCGACATCACCGGCTTGCCGTCGTCGCTCACGGCCACAGCCCCGGCGCCGACCATCTCGCCGAACTCGGCGAGCTGCTGCCCCTTCTGCCCGACCGAGATGGCGCCGATCGGATAGACGCGCGCCTTGGCCGCGCGCTGCGCCTGCCGCACGATGAAGCCGACCACTCCCTGGTTGTCGGCCACCGGATCGGTGTTGGGCATGGCACAGACGGCGGTGAAGCCTCCCGCCACCGCGGCCGCCGCACCGGTGGCCACCGTTTCCAGGTCTTCCTGGCCGGGCTCGCGAAGGTGCGTATGGAGGTCGATGAAGCCGGGCGCCACCACCATCCCCGCCGCGTCGAGCTCCACGGCGCCGTCCGGGGTCCCGATGTTCCGCCCGACCGCCCCGACGCGCCCATCCTCGAGCAGCAGATCGGCGACGTCGTCCCCGCCCCGCGAAGGATCGATGACTCGCCCGCCCCGGATCACGATCGGCCGGCTCATCCTTCGTCTCCTCCCGCCGCCTGCTGGGGCCCGGGACGCCCGCCGGCCAGCAGGTAGAGCACCGCCATCCGCACGGCGACGCCGTTCGTCACCTGCGGCAGGATCACGCTGTGCTCCCCGTCGGCGACGTCGCTGTCGATCTCCACGCCGCGGTTCATCGGGCCCGGATGCAGGATGAGAAGGTCCTTCGGCGCCTTGCGGAGCCGCTCGGTGGTCACGCCGAAGACACGGTTGTACTCACGGAGCGAGGGAATGAAGCCGGCAGTCATGCGCTCGAGCTGGAGCCGCAGGATGTTCAACGCATCGGCCCACGCGATCGCGTCCTCGATGCGCGGGAGGATCGTGACGCCCAGCTCGCTGATGTTCCGCGGCAGGAGCGGCGGCGGGCCGCAAACGCCGACTTCGGCGCCGAGCTTGGTGAGCCCCCAGATGTTGCTCCGCGCCACCCGGCTGTGCAGCACATCGCCGCAGATCGCCACCCGGAGGCCCTGGAGGCGCTTGAACCGGTCGCGCAGCGTGAGGATGTCGAGGAGGCCCTGCGTGGGATGCTCGTGCTTGCCGTCGCCCGCATTGATCACGTTCGAGGCGATCCGCTGGCCCAGAAAGCGCGCGGCACCCGAGGACCCGTGCCGGATGACGACCATGTCGATCCGCATGGCCTCGAGGTTCTTCGCGGTATCCACGAGCGTCTCGCCCTTGGAGACGGACGAGCCGGACGCCGCGACGTTCACCGTGTCGGCGCTCAGGCGCTTCTCGGCGAACTCGAACGAGATCCGGGTCCGGGTGCTCGCCTCGAAGAAGAGGTTGACGATCGTCTTGCCGCGGAGGGCGGGCACCTTCTTGATCTGGCGCTCGCTGACTTCCTTGAACGGCTCGGCCGTGTCGAGAATGAGCCGCAGCTGGTCGGCGCTCAGCGGCTCGAGGCCGACGAGATCCTTCCCGAGTGCCGGGGTCACGTGCCGCCCCGGGCCAGCTCGACGACGTCGCGCCCGTCGCGCTCCGCGAGGAGTACGTCCACCCGGTCGGTGGCGGTGAGGCTCACGGAGGTGCCGATCACGTCAGCCTGGATCGGCAGCTCGCGCCCGCCGCGATCCACCAGGACGCAGAGGAGCACGCGGCGGGGGCGCCCGAAATCCGTCACCTCGTCGAGCGCCGCGCGCACGGTGCGCCCCGTATAGAGCACGTCGTCCACGATGACGACGATCTTCCCGTCGACGTCGGGAAGGCTCGTCTCGCCGACGACGGGGCGGGGCCCGATCGTCTGCAGGTCGTCGCGATAGAGGGTGATGTCCAGCTTGCCGGTGGGAAGGTCGGTCTTCTCGGCCGAATCGATGAGTCGCTTGAGGCGCTCGGCGAGCTCGACACCGCGGCGCTGGATGCCGACGAGCACGACGTTGGTGGTTCCGCCGCAGCGCTCCACGATCTCCGACGCCATGCGCACGAGGGCGCGGCCAATGGCGCGGTCGTCGAGAAGTTGGGTGCGGGCGATCATGTCGGGGGGTGAAGGTAGTACGGGGCCGGGGGGGCGCGGAAGGGGGCGCGACGTCCCTCCCGCGCCGGGTGATCAGAGGCCGCTCACCCGCGCCACGCGGACGCCCGGGTCCGCCGAGTCCGCCTGCCGCCAGGCCACGAGCGCGCTCCCGTCCGGCAGCGCCACGAGCTGCGGATAGCTCCCCCCCGTCGAGCCGTCGATGGTCCGCGAGGCGACGAGCGCACCCGCGGCGTCGAGTTGCGCGAGCCGGATCCTCCGCCCGCCCCCGTCGTCAACATCGAACGCGGCCAGCGCCCCGCCCGCGCCGAGCGCAACGATCGAGCTGTGCCCGGTCGGAATGCCGGCGCCGGTCACCAGCGGCACCGCCTGCGAGGCGACTGTGTCTCCCGGCGCGATGCGGCCATAGAACATGCCGGCACCGCCGGCCTTGCCGGTGTACCAGGCCACGTGGCGAACGCCACTCCGGTCCACGGCCAGCGCCGGGCCGGTGTGCGGACATCCGGGATACTCCCACTCGTCGTGATGCACCCGGCTCGGCTCGCCGGCCTCCGGAAGCAGCGGCGCCGTCACCACGTCCCGGATACTGCCGGGGAAATGCTGCCGCCAGGCGGCGAGAACCCCGCCCGAAGGCTCGCGCGCGAGCGCCACCCGGCAGCAGGGACATACCGCGCCCCACACCGCACGGTTCGGCGCCCAGGTTGCGCCGAAATCGCTCGAGGACGTCACGAAGATCCGCGCGTCGGACTCGGAGGTCGGCGCGGCCGCGGCGTCGCTCACCGCATGGTGATGGCCCGGAAACGACTCACCCCCGCGCTCGTCGAGCCAGGCGGCGACGATCGCATCGTTCCCGCTCATCACGGCACCGTGGAAGGTGTGGGTGCCGGGCGCGCCGGTGCTGTCGTCGTTGAGCGTCAGGGCGGCGCTCCAGGTCATGCCGCCGTCGAGCGACCGCGCAAAGCGGATCTCGCTCGCGGGCCAGCGCCGTCCGGGCACCGGAATGCTGCGGCTCCACACGATGCCGATCCTGCCGCCGGCGCCGGCGACGACGCGGGGTGCGGATTCACCATGCGGCGCACCGATGTCGTCAGGCGTGTCCGTCACGCGGATGGGCGCGGTCCAGCTGGCGCCCACATCGGTCGAGCGTGCGAACCAGAGATGGCGCGCGCCGGTGTCGCCCGCCACCCAGGCGAGGAAGACGACGCTCGTGTCGGGCGCAGCCGCCAGCGCAACGTCCCCGGCGCCTTCCCCGGTGGCCGGCGACGCGAGCGGCGTAATGTCGAAGCCGGCTCGCTCGCAGCCGCCGAGAGGCAGCGCGGCCAGCGCGAGCGCCACGGCGGCACCGGTCCTTCTCCCATGCGTGCTCATCGGGCAAACCGGTACTGCGCACCCACGAAGAGCTGCCGCGGTGCGCCGGGGCGAAAGCGCTCCCCCTGCTGCACATTGTAGGAGGAGGTCTCGGCGTAGCGCTCGCCGGTCAGGTTGCTCACGCGCGCCACGATATCGAGGCCTGCGTAGACGGGAAGGTTCGCCTGCACGTTGAAGAGATCGTGACCGTCGTATTCGTGCGTATTACCGGGATCCATGAAGTACGAGCCGAGTCGCACGTACTCCAGGGCCAGAGCCCCCTGCGACAGAACTCCCGGCCGCAGCGTGATGCGGGCGGTGCCGAAGAGCCGAGGAGCCAGCTCCATCTCGTTCCCGCTGTAATCGACGGGGTCCGCGCCGCCGCGGGCGTGCCAGCGCTCGTAACGGTGCCTCGCATAGGCGACCGAGGCGTCGATCCGGATCGCGGGGACGGGAGCCACACCCAGACCGACTTCGACACCGCGATGACTCGTGGCGCCGGCATTCTGCGTGAGCCGCAGGCCGGTGCCGGGATCGAAGAAGGTGAGGATGTCGTCCGTGAGCCGCATGGAGTAGGCCGTCGCCTCGAACGTCAACACGCCGCCGACGAGGGCCCGCACGCCGGCCTCGAAGCTGTTGGCCTTCACCGGCTCGAGATCCACGGTGCTTTCCGCCGCGCCCTGGCGGAAGAGCTGGCTCTCCGAGGGTGCGCGGAACGCGGCGCGGTACGAAGCGAAGACCGAGAGGTTGGGGCGCACTTCCCAGGCAGCACCCAGCTTGGGGCTCAGCCGGGAGAAGCGCACAGCGGTCGACGCGGGGCGGCGGTGGGACCCGGTGGCGAGCTCACCGAGGTGATTCTCGTAGTCGTAGCCGAGATTGTCGAGGCGAACACCGGCGTTGACCTGGAGGCCGCCCGCGACGGCCACGTCCGCCTGCGCATAGGGAGACGCCTGCCAGAAATCGACGCCATAGTCGTACTGCACCTCTCCCTCGGCATAACTGAGGAAGTCGTTGCCACTGCGCTCGACGGCAATGCGGGTCTCGCGCCGGCTGCCCGGGCTGTACTCGACATCCACGCCGGTGCTGACGCTTGCCCCGAGCCCCGGCAGCGCCCGACGGAAGCGCGTGAGCACGCCGAGGGAGCGGTGCCGACTCTCCCACACCTGCGGATCGAAGCTCAGCTGCCAGGACGGGAGCAGGTCGAGCTCGTTGTAGCGGGCGAAGGCGGTCGCGCCGAAGCTGGAAGCGCCGCGGGCAAGCTGCAGCTCAGTCGAGAGTCGCCCCGCGAGCACGCGCCGGAAGGCCACCTGCGTGTACACGCGCGAGGGCGCAGTGGCGAAGTCCTCCGCGTTGACTTCGCCGCCGCCGTCGCCCGGCTGGTCGATATGGGAGAGCGTGGCGATCGTCTTGAGGCGCGCCGCGCCGCTCAGCGCCACATCCCATCGGGCCGTGGCGCTCTGCCGCGCGTAGGATGCGCCGTCGCGGTAGCCGTCCGACGACGTCACGTTGGCGTCGAGCCGGAATCCGTGGCGGCCGCGCGTGGTGCTCGCGGTACCGAGGGCGCGCAGGTACGTGTGGCTTCCGCCTTCGACGAACAGCTCGCCCTCAGGGCTGCCCGCGGGCTCGCGCGTGAACGCGTTCACCACGCCGCCCACCGCGTCACTGCCGTAGATCGCGGTGCCCGGCCCCTTGATGACTTCGATCCGGCCCGCCTGCGGGAGGTTGATCTCGTAGAGGCCGTTGTGATTGAAGAACCCGGTGGACCGCGTGGGCACCCCGTCCTCGAGGAAGGCGTACACCGCCTTGGTCGTGATCGGCTGGCGAATCGCGGTGAAATGTCCCTCGCCACCTGCGTTGCTCACGTAGACGCCCGGCGCCCGGTTGACGATGTCGGCCGGATGGTGGCTCCGCGCCTCCGCGATCTCGTCGGCGCCGATCACCTCGACACTGAGCGGCGTCCGCGAGGCGAGTTGCTCTTCGCGTGACGTGCTGACCACGAGATCGGGAAGGCTTACCGCAGCGGCGCGAAGCCGTGCCTCGACACGGGTGGTTTCGAACACGCGCACGGTGACGAGCTGCGCCACCGTGCGATAACCGAGCGCCCGGATCTCGAGGCGCTGGTCCCCGGGAGCGGCATCC
>JBLNHD010000108.1:0-17672 GCA_050268825.1 Gemmatimonadota bacterium | reverse complement strand
CGGTGTGCGACGCACCGTTAGAAGACGGCGGAAGGTCCACGAGGACGAGATGGTTGCTGCGGGTTCGGCCGAGCATGAGGCCGCCGCGGCGGGCGGGACGCTCCACCAGCACGTCATGCACCGAGCCGACGCGCGCCATGTTCTTGCGCCGCGACTGCTCGCGCACCGCCGAGATGAGCCGCGCGAGCCGCTCCGAAGCCTCGTCGTCATCCACATGGTCCTTGAGACGCGTGGCCGGCGTCCCGTCCCGGACCGAATACTTGAAGGTATAGGCGTCGTCGAAATCCGCCGCCGCCACGAGCGACAGCGTCTCCGCGAACTGTGACTCGGTTTCTCCGGGGAAGCCGACGATGATGTCCGTCGAGAAAGTGATGCCTGGGATCCCGCTGCGGAGGCGGGACACCACCTCGAGGTACGCGTCCCGCGTATAGCGCCGGAGCATGCGACGAAGCACCGCGTCGGAGCCGCTCTGCGCCGGGAGGTGCACGTGCTCGCAGACCGCGGGCGTTTCCGCCATGGCGGCGATGACCGCGTCGGTGAACTCGGTGGGATAGGGGCTGGTGAACCGGAGGCGGCGGATGCCGTCCACCCGCCCGACCGCGCGGAGCAGCGTGGCGAAGTCGTTGGTGCCGTCATGGTAGCTGTTGACCGTCTGGCCGAGGAGCGTCACTTCGCTCGTGCCCTGGTCCGCGAGGAGCTGGACCTCGCGCACCACGTCCTCCAGTCTACGGCTCCGCTCCGGCCCGCGCGTATACGGAACGATGCAGAAGGTACACTTGAAATCGCAGCCCCGTTGCACCGTGACGAATTGCGTCGGGCCGCCTTCGCGGACCGGCGGCACGTCTTCGTAATGCTCCCACGACCGGAAATCGGTGTCGGCCAGGCGTTCTCCGCTGCGCGCGTGCCCCAGCAGCGCTGGAAGGTTCCGGTAGGCGTCCGGCCCCACGACGAGGTCCACGCGCGGCACCTGCTCGAGCAGCACGGGCCCGAGCCGCTGGGCCATGCAGCCGACGACGCCAAGCACGTCGCCCGCCCGCTTGAAGCGCATGAGCTCGCCGACGCGACCGACGACTCGCTGCTCCGCGTTGTCCCGCACGGCGCAGGTGTTGACGAGCATGACGTCCGCCTCGCCGGGATCGGGCGTGCGCTCGTAGCCATCGCGCCCGAGGACGCCGAACATGAGCTCGGTGTCCGCGACGTTCATCTGGCAGCCGTAGGTCTCGATGTAGACGCGCTTGGCCATGGACGGAAAGATAGCGCCGGCGGCGCGTCAGGGACGCACGGTGACGCCGAGCCCGATCAGCCAGGCGCTTTCGCGGAACCCGCCGCGGGCGCCGCGCCAGACGCGTTCCAGCGACAGGTCCACGCCGGCATGGTCGATCCCCGCGCGGTCCTGGGCGAAGCGAAGGCCCGTTCCCAGCGAAACGCCGAACTCCCGCACCCGCGCCCCGCTCTCGACCGGAAACGGGAGGGTGGCGAACCGCGCCCCGATCCGGATCGGGCGATGCTGTACCCGGCGCGCGTTGCGGGTGATCTCGACGCCAGCGGAAAGGTCCACGGCATCCTGGGCCCCGGTGCCGCCCAGGGCGCGGAGCGCCTCGTCGGCGCGGGACCACTGGCGAACGATGGCCTGCCCGCCCACCGCGAGCGTGCCCGACGCCCGCCAGCGCACGGCGCCCCCGAACGTGAGTGGAAGGCGCACCTCCGCCACGCGTCCACTGTCCCGGTCGATCGACGCCTCGCCATCGATGCGAACCATGCCGGCGAGCGCCAGGCGCTCGCCGAAGGCACGCCAGATCCCGGCCGACACCCCCGCGCCGGCATACGAGATTTCGGAACGCTGGGTGAGCGGCGCATAGGCGGAATCGGCGAAGACCCGGTTGAGCTGCACCCGGTTGGAACCGGTGATCACGTGCACGCCGGCGCCGAAGTTCCAAGCCCCCGTGGCGTACGCCGCGGCCGCACGCAGGTCGCTGATGCCGCCGGTCGAGGCGAGCGTATCGAACACCTCGACCGGGACACCGCGGATCGGAACGAGCGCGGTCGACGCCAGCTCGAAGTCCCGGTCGGTGAGCGTCGAGAAGCTCACGCCGAACGAAAGCGGCGTCCCGCGGATCGGGCCGCCGATGGCCATCTGCGGAAAGCGCGTGTCCCTCCCCGACTCCTGCAGGTCCACGATCCGCGAGGACCGGTAATTCTGCAGCACGGTGAACGCCGCCGTGAACACCCGAGCCTGGGTGAGCGCCGCCGGATTGGTGCTGGAGGCAGGATCGAACATGCTGAAAGCGCCCGCGGACCCCATCGCCTGGACCGAGGTGCCCCGTCCGGGAAAGCCGAGCCCGCGCACGCCGAACTGGGAGGACTGCGCGTGGGCGAGCGCGGGAGCGCCGAGCGCGCAGAGCGCGAGGAGCAGAGCGCGGTGCACTACTGCACCTCGAAAGGATAGGGGAGAGCGTAGGTGATGCGCAGCGTCGGCCGCGCGCCCGGGACCCGGCTCGAGCCGAACTGCGCGAGCGTGAAGGATGCCGCCTCGGGATCGAGCGCAAGGAAGAGTGCCGCGGGCGGTGCCGGATCGGTTGCCCACAGGCGCACCACCGGCGTCACCTCGACGAACAGGGTATCCGACGACCCTGCCACCAGGCGCTTCCGGACGATGAGTGCCTCCGAGCTCGAGATCCGGGGGGACTTCGCGCCGAGGTCGGAGAAGACACCCCGGGTGTCGAGCGAAGCGGAATCGCCCGTCATGCCGCTGAACGGCGCCACCGGAACCAGCTGCAGCGTGGCCCGGATGATCTCGGCCGAGTCGCGGATCCTGGGCGGCAGCACGAAGCGCAGGATGGCGCGCGATGAGGGCGCGCCGCCCACGGTCAGCAGGTCGGGCGACGGGGCCGGCGACGGCGTTGCATCGAGTGAGGTCTGGAACTGCACGATGCGCGGGAGCGGCTGGCGGATCGTGGTGTCGGCGAGGGCCACCCGCGTGAACGTGATGAAGCCGGGGCCGGTCGAGCCGGTGGCGGACGAGGCGAGCAGCACCCCGGTCGGCTCCGGCGCCACGAGCCTGAACGCGAGCCGAAGAACGTTGTCGTCCTCGGGCGCAAACGCGATCTCGTCGAGCTCGGATCCCGCAAACACCATGCGCAGCGCGCCTGACGCGAAGTCGTCGGCGATCGGGACCAGCCGGATGCGCCGCTCGGGCAGCAGTGCGGCGGCGACCTCGGCGTGCGTCGTGGATGCATCGAGGGGGATCGAGGCGGGCAGCTTGTAGACCTCGATGGCGAGCCCGGTGGCCGCGGGATCCCGTCCCTCCAGGTTCACCGTCAGGAGCACGGAGTCGATCTGGAACGGCCGGAGGGTATCGCGAACGGTGATCGAGTCGTTGCGCCGCGCAAAGCGGACGACGGAGATGTAGTCCTCGCCGCCCAGCCCGTTGGCCAGCAGAAGGCGGGACCCCTCTCCCGCGCCGAGAAATCCGGTGTAGGTGGAGTCGAGCTGCGCTTCGAGCACGACATCCTCGAGCACGAGGTTGTCCGACGGACAGAGCGCGGGACAGCCGCCGGGAGAGGTCAGCTTCTCCTGGCACGCCGCGAGCGCGAGCGCCAGGAGCGCCACGATGGCGGGACGGGTCATGCGAGCTCTCCGGGGCCGAACGCATCGGGGAGCAGCTCGCGCATGGTCCAGCTCCGCTCGCCCGCGGGTCCCACCGCGCGAATGGCGAGCCCGTCGCCGAACTCGGAGAGCACCTGGCGGCAGGCGCCGCACGGCGCGGCAGGCGGGTCCGAGTCGGTGACGACCACGATGCGCGAGAAGCGACGCCGCCCGGCGGTGACGGCCGCCGCGACCGCCGCGCGCTCGGCGCAGTTGGTCAGCCCGTACGATGCGTTTTCGATGTTGCACCCCATGTAGATCGTTCCATCCTCGGCTTCGAGCGCGGCCCCGACCCGGAATCCCGAATAGGGCGCATACGCCTGGACCTGCGCCGCGCGTGCGGCGGCGATGAGTGCGTCAGTCACGCCAGACCTCGTTCAGAAACGACGTGCCCGCGGCGAGTGGCGCCACACCGAGAAACTGCGCCACGGTCTGGCCGATATCGGCAAAGCTCCGCCGGCGCCCCAGCGCGGCCGCCTGAACGCGGGGCCCCGCCACCAGGAGCTGCACTACTTCCCGCGAGTGGTCCGTTGACGGCGTCGTCGGATCGTTGCCGTGATCGGCGGTAAAGATAACGAGGTCATCCGGGCGCATTCGGGCCAGCATTCTCGGCAGCGCCCGGTCCAGCTCCCGCAGCCCCTGCACGAAACCGGGCACGTCGTTCCGGTGCCCCCACGTCTGGTCGAACTCGATCACGTTGGCGAAGAGCAGGCCCCGCGGCATCGACTCCAGGGCCGCTTCGATCAGTCCATACGCCTCGGCGTTCGTTCCGGCGTGGATGGCCGAAATGTTCCGCCCCGCGAAGAGGTCGTCCACCTTCCCCACGCCCACCCGCGGAATGTGCCGGGCCGCCAGCCGGTCGAGGAGCGTGTCGCCGGTCGGCTCCACGCTGAAGTCCTTGCGCCGCGTCGTTCGCTGCCAGCGGCCCGGCTCGCCGACGAACGGCCGGGCAATGACGCGCGACACCGCGTGGTCCCCGCGGAGCAGGTCCCGGGCCGCGGCGCACGCGGCGTACAGCTCGTGCACCGGCACGACCGCCTCGTGCGCGGCCACCTGGAATACGCTGTCCGCGGAGGTGTAGACGATCAGCTTGCCGGTTGCGACGTGTTCGGCGCCGAACCGGTCGATGATCGCCGTGCCGGAGCCCGCGACATTTCCCAGCACTTCGCGTCCCGTCCGATCGGCAAAGCTCGCGATCACATCCTCAGGGAAGCCGTCGGGATAGGTCGGAAACGCCCGGTCGAGAACCACGCCACAGATCTCCCAGTGCCCGGTGGTGCTGTCCTTCCCGGCGCTGACTGGCTCGCAGATGCCCGCGGCACCCTGCGGGCGATCGACCGGCGGTATCCCCGGCAGCGTCGCGCAATGGCCGAGCCCGAGGGCCGTGAGATGCGGCAGCGATACGGGCCCCGCCGCCCGGACCACGTTGCCGAGCGTGTCGCTCCCTTCGTCTCCGTACGCATCGCTGTCGGGCGCGGCGCCGATGCCGAGGCCGTCGAGCACGATGATCGCCGCGCGCCGCATCAGCCGCGGTACCTCCGCTCGACCCGCCGCCCCAGCGACGTCAGCAGCTCGTACGAGATCGTCCCGGCGCGCTCGGCCTGCGCGTCGACGAGGAGCTCCTCGCCGAAGATCAGCGCGTCGTCTCCCACCTGCGCGGTGCCGTCGGTCTCGACGATCGTCATGTCCATCGTGATGCGCCCGCGCACCGGAGCGTTGCGGGCGCCAAGGCGGACGATCCCGCGCTGCGCGAAGGCGCGCGGAAGCCCGTCGGCATAGCCGATCGCGAGCGTCGCGACGTGGACCGGCCGCTCGGCGCGCCAGGTCGCTCCGTAACTCACCGTGTCTCCCGGCCCGAGCCGCCTCACCGACACCACCAGCGCGCGCAGTGCCGCCACGGGTTTCGGCTGGTGCGTCCCGGCGCTGCCGCCGTAGAGGTAGATCCCCGGGCGCACGAGATCGCCGGCGTAGGCATGGCCTGCGAGTGCGGCCGCGCTGTTGGCCGCGTGGAGGAGCTGCGGCCTCGGCCCCAGCGCAGACACCACCTCGTGAAACACCCTCCATCCGTCCCGCACCGATGTCGCATCCGAATCGGCGGAGTGGAAGTGCGTGCATGCGCCCTCGTAACCCCGCGCGGTCGCGAGCAGGGTCCGGACCGCCGCCAGCCGCGCCTGGTCGGCGGCCGGGAATCCCGCGCGGGACATCCCCGTGTCGATGGCCAGGTGGAACGCACGGCCGTCCGCCTGCGCCAGCCAGCTGCGCAACGCCTCGAGATCCCCCAGCGCGGGCGTGAGCCCATGCCGCAGGATCGCCGGCAGCCACGCGGCCGGCGCCGGCGTGAAGAGCACGATCGGCCGTTCGACGCCCGCCGCCCGAAGCTCTGCCCCTTCCTCGACGGTAGCGACGCCGTACCCCCAGGGATCGATTCGGTCGAGGGCGCGCGCCACCGGAACGGCCCCCAGCCCGTAACCATTAGCTTTGACCATCGGCATGAGCCGGGCACCGGAGACGTTCGCCACGTGCCGCGCGTTGGCAAGCACGGCGTCGAGGTCGACGTCGACCCAGGCCCGATCGGCGTGGTCTGCGGGAGTGGAAACGGTGGTCACGGCGGCGCGAATGATATCCGGCTTCGGAGCATAAATGCAAGAAACATCAGCGCTTGAGCGAGTCATGGCGGTGGTGCGCGACCTGCGTGTGCGCTGCGAGTGGGATCGGGCGCAAACCCGCGAGTCGTTGCGCCCCTACCTGGTCGAGGAAGTCCTCGAGCTGGACCACGCCATCGGAAGCGCCGAGCCCGCGGCGATCCGGGAGGAAATGGGCGACTTCCTTCTGCACCTCGCCTGGCAGGTCGTGCTCGCCGAGGAACTCGGGGAGTTTACGGCCGATGAGCTGGCCCGTGCCACCGAAGCCAAGATGCAGCGCCGCCACCCCCATCTCTTCGATCTTGGACCGCGGGGAGCGTGGGAGGAAGTCAAGCGGCGGGAGCGCGTCCGGGGGACACTCGACGGACTGCCGCCCGCACTCCCTGCCCTGCTCATGGCGTATCGCCTCCAGGAGCGGGCGGCATCGGTCGGCTTCGACTGGCCCGACCCCTCCGGCCCGGTGGAGAAAGTGCGCGAGGAGCTCGAGGAAGTGACACGCGAGCTGGAAAGCGGCGCGGTACCCGGAGCGGGCGAGGAGGGTCGCGCGGGACTCCGCGCGGAAATCGGCGATCTTCTCTTTGCCGTCGTGAACCTGGCCCGGAAGGTCGGGGTCGATCCCTCGGGGGCGCTCGATGGGGCCAACCGGAAATTCCGCGCGCGCTTCGGCCAGATCGAACGCCTCGCTGCGGAGCGCGGACTCGAGGTCCACTCGGCCGGGCTCGCGGCGCTCGACGAGCTCTGGGCTGAAGTGAAGCGCCGCGAGCGCGCCGACCCGCCCGGCGGGAGCGCGGCCTAGCGGGTCTCGAGTGCGTTGCCGAGCGCGCGAACGACCTGCAGCAGCTCGGCCGCCTCCGGATGGCGGCTGCTCATCAGCTGCTCGTCCAGATCACGGTGGATCCCGCGACAAATCTCGATGGCCCGCCGCAACCGGAAGCGCTCGAGGTATCCGGCAGGATCGGCATCGCTGGCGGACATGAGGACCGCCCAGATGCGCATGCGGGCTTCGTCGATGGCCCGCTTGAAATCTTCCATCCCCTCGGTAGGAATGGTGCCCGCCGCTACCTCCGCCTCGATCTTCCGGACCGTCTCCTGAACGAGCGCCAGGCGGGGCTTCAGCTCCTCCGGCTTGAGCGGCCGGTCGTTTCGCTCTTCGTCCGTTCGTCTCATCGCGTCCCCGCCCAGGTTCAAGTGGAGATAGACTGCCGGCGTCGCAATCAGGGATAGAGGCGGTGGATCTGCCGCGGAAAGGCGATCGCCTCGCGGATGTGCGGAATGCCGCAGATCCAGGCGACCGTGCGCTCGACCCCGAGCCCGAAACCCGAGTGCACGAAGGTGCCGTATTTCCGCAGGTCGAGATACCAGCCGTAGGATGCGGGATCGAGGCCCTGGGCGTGAATTCGCGCGAGCAGGCGGTCGTGATCGTCCTCCCGCTGGGAGCCGCCGATGATCTCGCCATACCCTTCCGGCGCGAGACAGTCGTTGTTGAGGACCGTCCGCGGATCGTCGGGGTTCTCCTTCATGTAGAACGCCTTGACCTCCTTCGGATAGTTGAACACGAAGACCGGTCGGTCGTACTCCTTCGCCAGGAGCGTTTCGTCGTCCCCGCCGAGGTCGTGCCCCCACTGGATGTCGGAGCCGAGCGTGTTGAGCTTCGCGACGGCGTCGGTGTAGGAGATGCGCGGAAACGGCGCCTGCACCCGCTCCAGGGGGGCCGTGTCGCGCTCGAGCTCGCGCAGCTCGGCAGCCCGTGCCTCGAGCGCACGACCCACCACGTAGCTCACGAACTCTTCCTGCAACCGCATGTTATCGTTCGAATCGTTGAACGCGACTTCGGGCTCGACCATCCAGAATTCGGTGAGATGGCGCCGCGTCTTCGATTTCTCGGCGCGGAACGTGGGGCCGAAACAGTAGACTTTCCCGAGCGCTGCCGCCGCGGCCTCGACGTACAGCTGGCCCGTCTGCGCCAGGTAGGCCTTGCCGATGTCGAAATAGTCGGTGGCGAAGAGGTTGCCCGCCTCCTCGCCGATGGCGCCCGTCAGGATCGGGGTATCCACGAGCGTGAAGCCCCGCTGGTGGAAGAAATCCCGGATGGCCTGGACCACCTCGTGCCGCACGCGCGCGACCGCGACCTGGCGGCGGCTCCGGAGCCAGAGATGTCTATGCTCGAAGAGGAAAGTCGTCCCATGTTCTTTGGGAGAGATCGGGAAGTCGGGACTCTGCCCCAGGATGGCCAGGTCGGTGGCCAGCAGCTCGAAACCTCCCGGCGCGCGCGCATCGGCACGCACCGTTCCCGTGACCGCCACGCTCGTTTCCTGCGTGAGCGCCTGGAACGCGTCCCAGACGGTCTCGGCGAGGTCCTTCTTCGAGAGCACGCATTGAACCAGCCCGGAGCCATCGCGCATGACGAGAAACGCGATCTTCCCGCTCGAGCGGGTGGTGGCGACCCATCCGCGCACCGTCACGGTGCGGTCGACGTGCTGACCGAGATCGGCGATCTGTACCGACGTCATGCGGCGTCCATCTTCAATAGGGGGGTGCGTATCGGAGGGTGGAGTCTAGCGGCGGCACTGGTGAGCGTCAACGCGGGATGCATGAACTTTCGCCCGCCGCCGGCCGATATTCCCGCAGCCGCCGCAGGCGACGCGCCCACCGAATCGTGGAGCGTGGACGGCGGTCGCGGCGCGACGCCCCCGATGCTGGTCCAGGGAGACCGCGCCTACCTCGCCGGCGCCGACCGGCAGGTACGGGCCATCGACATCGAAACCGGCCGGGAGGTCTGGCACCGACGCCTCGCCGGTACCATCCTCGGCGGCGTGCTGCTGCGCGACTCGACGCTCTATGTCGCCACCTCGCGCCCCGAGGGCAAGATCCACGCGCTCGACCTCTTCACCGGGCGTTCCCGCTGGCGGAAGTCGGCCGGGGACATCGCGACGCCACTCGCCGTGGCCGGCGGCGCCATCGCGGGGATCAACCGCCGCGGCGAGCTCGTGGCGTTCGAGCTCGCGAGCGGAACGCTCCGGTGGCGGCGCCGCATCGGCATCTCGCGGCTCGCGCCCCTCGCCACGGCGGACGGTTTTCTCGTCGCGGTCGGCGACTCCGTGCTGCAGGTGGGCGTCACGGAAGGGCGGCGCATCGCCCAGGCCCGGCTGCCATCCGGCATCATCGGCTGGCAGCAGGCGGGCGACAAGCTGCTCGTGGCCACGGCCGATTCGGCCCTCGTTGCACTCGACCCCGGCTCCCTGGATGCCGAGTGGCGCGTGCACCTCGACGGCCCCATCCTCGGCCCGGCAGGAGTCCGTGGCGACACAGTGTGGGCGGTAACGCGCCGCGGCACGCTCTTCGAGATCACCCCGGGCCAGCCGTCCGTCGCACGGCGAATCGCCGGCCTCGAGGCGCCGATCACCACCGGTGTCGCGCCCATTGCGGACCTCCTCGTCGTGGGCGGCGCCGACGGCGTGCTGCGGGGCCTCACGCGCGAGGGCCACACGGCCTGGCGCGTCAGTCTCTCGTGGAACATCACGGTCGACCCGGTGCCGGTCCCCGGCGGGTTCCTTGCCGCGGGCGGCGACGGAGACCTGCACCGGTTCAGCGAATGACCCTAAAACGCCTCACTGCGCTCCTGTGCCTCGCCGTGGCGCTCGTCGCGACCCCCGCGCTCAACGCCCAGGCCAGCCCGGCCCCGATCAAGTACGGCAAGTGGCTGCTGCTCGGCGGATCCCTCGGGCTCAACATCGCCGCCGCGGGGGCGCACGAAGACGCGGATCGCGCCTTCGAGACCCTCGCCGCGCGCTGCGCCCTCGACCCCACGCTGTGCACGATCGTGAGCGACGCGTATCTCGACCCCGAGAGCGAAGCGCTGTACCAGGAGTCGTTGCGGCACGACCGCCGCTCCCGGCGGCTGCTGATCGGCGGTGAGGCGGCGCTGCTGGGGGCCGCCGCCCTGTTCGTGTGGGAGTTCGCCCGGCCGCGTGGGCGGCCGGAGAACATTCCCTTCGAGCCGACGGTGAGCTACCGGAACGGCGTCACGCGGCTCGGCCTGCAGATCGACTGGTAGGCGCCTCAGGGCTGGCTGCGATGCCCCACGGCGGCGCCGAGGAGCCCCGAGACGACCGTACTGACCGTCGCGACGCCCACCGTGGCGAGCGGTACGTCTCCGAGCGCGGCCGAGACGATCGTGCCGAGCATGCCGGCCACGCCGCCCGCCAGCGCCCCACCCGATGCCGACGCCATGCGCGTGGGCCTTCCGCCCCACCGGGAAAAGAGAAAGCCCGTGACGGCGCCGATCGCCGTGCCGACGATCGGGAAGCTCGCCGCGACGGCCGGCACGAAGTGGCCGATGAGGACCATCGCCGACTGCAGCAGCGTTCCGGTGATCGTCGCCTTGACGAGGGCTCCCTGCGTCATCGCATTTGCCTGGGACCGGGCTTCCATGGGCGTTCCTCCCGCACGGGTGGGGACGGGCGCGGCTCGTGTGCCGCGCCGGTCGGGTGGCACCAACGGATGGTCAGCTGTTTCGGGATGCTGCAAGCTACGATGGGATGATGATTCCGGCGAGGGGCAGACGAGCCGGTCGCGTCAGCCGGTGCGAAAGAACTCCACCGCCCGCGGATAGCGCGAGAGCACTCGCTCACGGAGGCGCTGGTGCTCGCTCCGGACCAGGATCGGGTCGGCGGCAATGATCTCGTCGGCCAGCACGCGCGTGCGGGCGAGGAGGTCCTCGTCGTCCGGCAGGCGTGCGTGGCGAACCTCGAAGCCGCCCGACTGCCGCGCCCCGATGAGGTCTCCCATCCCCCGCTCCGCCAGGTCGAGCTCCGCGATCCGGAACCCATCCTCCGTCTCGGCAAAGGCCCGGAGCCGATCGGGCACCTCCTCTCCCGTCATGAGCACGCAGTAACTGTCCGACCCGCCGCGTCCGACGCGCCCGCGGAGCTGGTGCAGCTGGGCCAGGCCGAAGCGCTCGGGATGTTCGATGACCATCGTCGTCGCGTTGGGCACGTCGATACCGACCTCGATCACCGTCGTCGCGACGAGCACCTGGATTTCGTTCTCCCGAAAGCGGCGCATGACGTCGTCCCGATCCTCCGGCTTCATCCGTCCGTGCACCAGGCCGACGGTGAGCGACGGCCACCCCTCCGCCAATCGCTCCGCCATCGTCGTCGCCGCTCTCAGGTCGGCCCGTTCCGACTCCTCGATCACGGGCAGCACCACGTAGGCCTGACGCCCGGCCTCGGCCTCGCGCTCGATGAACGCCAGGACCCGTTCCCGCTGCGATTCGGTGCGCAGCGCCGTGCGAATCGTTCCGCGGCCGGGGGGGCGGTCCCGCAGCACCGAGACGTCGAGGTCGCCGTATCGCGTGAGTGCGAGCGAGCGCGGAATGGGCGTGGCCGATAGGAGGAGGACGTCGGGCGCCGCGCCCTTCCCGATGAGGGCCGATCGCTGCTCGACCCCGAAGCGATGCTGCTCGTCGATGACGGCGAGCCCGAGCCGTTGGAATTGCACGCTCTCCTGCACCAGCGCGTGCGTCCCGACGACCAGTCGGGCGCTCCCGGCGGCGATCCGCGTCCGGGCCGCGGCTTTCTCGGACGCGCTCAGGCGGCCGACCAGCAGCTCGGGCGCGATCGACAGCGGCTCGGCGAGGCGGGCCAGCGTGGCCGCGTGCTGCTCGGCAAGGAGCTCGGTGGGCGCCATCAGCGCGGCCTGGAAGTCGTTCTCCAGCGCCAGCAGCATGCCGAACAGCGCCACCACCGTCTTGCCGGTGCCGACATCCCCCATCAGCAGGCGGTGCATGCGGCGCTCCGAGGTCATGTCCGCGACGATCTCGGCGATCGCCTTGCGCTGGTCGTCGGTCAACTCCCAGGGGAGCCGCTCGCGGAGCTGCGTGGTGAGCGTGCGGCGCAGCTCGAACCGCATCCCCGCCGACCGGCCCCGCCGGGCGATTGCGCGGGCGCGCGAGAGGGTGAGCTGAAGGTCGAAGAGCTCGTCGAACGCGAGCCGTCGCCGCCCTCGCTCCGCCTCGGCGAGCGAGGCCGGGCGATGCACGGCCAGGAGCGCCTCGGCGAGGCGCGGCAGCTCGAGCGCCCGACGGAGCGTGTCGGCCAGGAGATCGGGCGCGAGTGGCACGAGCTCGTCGAGGTGCCGGTCCACGAGTGACCGAATGATCTTGTGGCTCAGCCCCTCCGTCGCCGGATAGACGGGGAGCACCTTTCCGGCGGCGAGCGGGTTCGTATCCCCCTCCGCCTCCATGAGGATGATGTGCTCGCGCGGCGCCATCTGCCGCCCGTGGTAGAAGCGGATCGGCCCCGAAACGAGGATCGTCTGTCCGACGGCGATGGTCCGGTCGAGGAAGGGCTGGCCGGGCCAAACGCATTCGAGCACGCCGCTGTCGTCGCGGATGACGGCGCTGAAGATCCGGAGGCCCTTGCGGGTGGGGGAGACCTGCTTCGCCACGACGGTGCCTGCGCACGCGACCTCGTCGCCCACGCGAGCGCGCGCTACCGGTGTTACCGTCGAGGCGTCGATGTAGCGATGGGGGAGGTGCCAGAGGAGGTCCTGCGCGGTGCGGATGCCGAGCCGGGCGAGCGCATCGGCCCGCCGCTCGCCGACACCCTTCAGGAACTTGACCGGCGTGTCGAGGCGCAAGCTTCCCGCTCGCGCCGGCATCAGTCCAGCAGCCCCTCGGCGAACCGGACCGGATCGAACGCGGCGAGATCGCCGACCGCCTCGCCGGTGCCGAGGAACCGGATCGGAAGCCCGAGCTCGCGCCGGAGGGCCGTCACGGCGCCCCCGCGCGCGCTGCCATCGAGCTTGGTGACGATGATGCCGGTGGGCGTCACCGCCTGCGCGAAGAGGCGGCCCTGCTGCAGCGCATTCTGCCCGACGGTGCCGTCGAGGACGAGAAGCGTCTCGTGCGGCGCACCGGGCAGCCGCCGGGCGATCACGCGGGTCACCTTCCGCAGCTCCTCCATCAGTCCTTCCTGCGTGTGCAGCCGCCCGGCAGTGTCGATCACGACCGTCTCGGTTCCGCGCGCGATTGCCGCACCGATGGCGTCGTACGCCACGGCAGCCGGGTCCCCGCCGGCACTGCCGCTCACGCATGGAATGCCGAGCCGTTCCGCCCAGATCTCGAGCTGCGCGATGGCGCCGGCACGATAGGTATCGGCCGCCGCGAGAAGGACCGACCGGCCCTCGCGCCGGAGCCGGTGGGCGAGCTTGGCCACGGTGGTCGTCTTCCCGACGCCGTTCACGCCCACGACGAGCACGACCGTCGGTCCCTCCGCGGCCCGGGCGATCGCGCCGGGGTCGCCCGGCGCTTCGAGCATGCCGGCCAGCCGCTCCACGAGCGCGCGCCGGAGGTCGGCCTCGTTCTTGAGCTTCCCGTCGCGGACGCCAAGCTCCAGCGCCTCGACGAGCTCCATCGTGGCCGGCACGCCGAAGTCCGCCTCGATCAGGATGCGCTCCATGTTCTCGATGTCGTCGGCATTGAGGCCGCGCACGAGGGCGCCGACATCGGTCATGGCGAAGCGCTTGATGCGCTGCCAGAGGCTCTTCTTCTCTTCGGTAATGCGACCGGTCATCTGGATTCGGTTGAGGGCGCGGTGGGGAACGGGATCCGGCTGATCGCAGCTGGCGTAAGAAAGGCGGGTGCGGGGCCCCTGTCTACTCGGGGTCCCCTCGACTATCGAAGCCCCAGGCGCCTCCGGAGTAACCATTCGGCTGCCAGCGCCGCCACCGCGACGCCGAACAGCCAGATCCACTCCCGGGCAAGCGAGCGGGCCGACGGGCGGGGGGCGCGGCTCTCGCGGGGCAGGAGCGCCGGTTGGCGGGCCACGAACTCGTCCGAGTACTCCTCGACCGCCACGGTGCCGGCTCCGCCATCACTCAAGCGGTACTGCCAGACGCCCGGGGGAAGGTCGAGCGACGCTCTCCCGGCCCCGTCGAACCGCAGCGTGTCCGATCGCGCGCCTTCCTCCCCGCTGAGACCGATCCCGAGCTCGCGCGGAGTTCCCGCCTGCGCCCACTGGAAGACCACGGGCCTGCCGTTCTGCACCACGGGACGCACCGGCCGCGCCGCGCCCCGGACGGAATCGGCCCCGCCCAGAAGCCAGCTCGCAGTGGCCGCAACCCAGGCTCGATAGCCCTGCTCGCTCGAGCCCCCGCGGAACGCCCAGCGCCAGAGACCGTCGGCGGCAACCGTCACCCGGCGCACACGGCCCTCGTCGCGCCCGATCACGATCGGCCGGCTCGCACCCCGCCGACGCTCCTGCGCCTCGAGCGCCACCCACGCGCCGGCCGGCGGTTCGATCGGCGTGATGCGGGTTGCCGGCGGGAACGAATCGACCGGAAGGCCGAGGAAGGCGCCGGCCACCGGAGAGGTCTGATCCACAGTGACATACCAGTCTCCCGGAAGCAGCGTCTCGCCGTTCTCACCGCTCGGCCAGCTCCAGATGCCGCGGGCGCGGAGGCCTTGGGTCAGGCCTTGGGCGGATCCCTTGAGGACCAACAGGTCAGCCCCTCGTACCGCTCGACGCACGGCCTCCGCCTGCACCGGGGCCAGGTCGGCCATCGAATGCCACGTGTCGCGACCAAGGCGCACATATCCGCGGACCGGCAGCTCCGCCACATCGCGCAGCGTGCGGTAGAGCGCGCGCGAATCCCAGTCGCCGGGCGCTGCGACGACTACCACACCCGGTGTCGCCGCGATGGTCACGAGATGGAGCCGGGTATCGGTGCGTGCCTCCGCGTCCCCGGGACCCGCAACCGAGATGCGCAGGACGTGGTCGCCGGCGGGAAGCCCGGCGGAGGAGAACGCGACACGGACGAGGGCCGTGCCCGAGCCGTCGAAGGCCGCAGGCCGACGTGCGAGCTCGCGGCGGAGGGACGACGCAGACACGGAGACCCCGTCCCGGCTGGCTCCCGGCGACGCGCGCACCTCGGCCTCGAGCACGATCGAGTCCCCGGCCGTCACGCGCGAGGGACCCGCCAGCGCGGTGACGGCGAAGTCCGTGACCGAATCGCGAGCGAAGAGCCGGACGGTGGCGCGATCGAGGAGGTCGGGCGGAAGATCCGGCACGTCGTCGATCTCGCCGTCGGTGAGCACCACGATGGGCCGATCGGAAGCTGCGGCGGCGGACAGCGCGGGACGCAGAAGTGAGCGGCCGCGTGCCGGCAGGCTGTCGCCGGTCTCGCGCTCCTCGCCGAAGAAGCGGACGTCACCGGTCCGCCGCGCGGTGGCCAGGGCCGAATCCCACTGGCCCCCCGCTGCCACCATGCTGAGCGACGCATCGAGGAGCACGAGGGGCCGTCCCGCCTCCGGCGAGCGCGGGCAGCTGACGTTGATGAGGAGGAGGCCGAGTGCGGCCCATGCGATGAAGCGCGCCACCATCGGCGCGACCCCGCGCCGCCCCAGCCGCTCGAACCCGAGATAGGTAGCGGCGGCAAGGGCTGCCGCCGCGACGAGGACGACGAACGCGAGAGGATTCACTACGGGAGGGTACGGCCCCGGGCCGGGGCCGGTTTCACCGGCACCTCAGTTCGCGATCTGCGCGATCAGCTGAGGCTGGGGTGCCATCTCGGACTGGTACAGCAGTGCGGCGAGCCGTTCCCGCTCGGCGTCGAACGCCGCGCGGTCCTTCTTCGCGACCGGCGCGCCGTTGCCAAGCTCGACCCGGCGCGAATCCTTCGCCACACCGTTGACGCGGAACTCGTAATGCAGGTGGGGTCCGCTCGCGAGTCCGGTCGCGCCCACGTGTCCGATCAGCTGGCCCTGGCTCACCCGCGCACCGACGCGCGTGCGGATCCGGCTCAGGTGGGCGTAGCGCGTGGTGATCCCGTTGCGATGGCGGATCTCCACGAGGTTGCCGTAGCCGCCGGCACGTCCCGCACGGATCACCGTACCTTCGCCGGCCGAGACGACGGCCGTGCCGGTGCTCGCAGCGTAGTCGGTGCCCTCGTGCTTCCGCGTCCGACCGAGGACCGGATGGAAGCGCGCGCGGGAGAAGTTGGAGGAGATGCGGCGAAACTCGACCGGGGCGCGCAGGAAGGCGCGCTTGAGGGAATTGCCCTCCCCGTCGTAGAACCGGGAAACGTCGCCCCCCTCCGCGAAGCGGAAGGCGGTGAGCTGCTTCCCGTCGACGTTGAGGTCCGCCGCCAGCACACGCCCGTACCGCACCTCGCCTTCCTCCGACACGAGGCGCTCGAGCAGCACCTGGAACCGGTCTCCGGTCCGGATGTCCCGGGTGAAGTCCACCTGCCACGCGTAGACGTCCGCGATGCCCCACGCGAGGCGCTCCCGCTCGGGCCCGGTCAGGATCGAGTCGGGCACCTGCTCGTCGAGCGCCACGTACAGCGACGCATCGATGCTCCCCGCGACGCGCACGACCTCCGGCGTCCAGGCGATCGGCTCGACGTCCATGTCCCACCCGGTCGACGCGCGTACGAATCGGACACGCTGCTCCGGACCCGTGCGCACCGTGATGCGATCGGGCACCGAGTCCTCGACCGGCCGGCGGAAGTTGAAGACCATGCCGGCGCGGAGACGCCGCGGATCGAGCGCCCCCGTGAGCGAACCGAGATCGATCCCCGCCACGCGCTGCCGGGCAAAGAGCTCCGAGAGCGTTTCGCCGCGGTGCAGCGTGTCGCTCAGCTCGGTGTGCGTGACGCGCGCCACCTCCGCCACGGTGGCGAGGGTCGGCGCGGCCTCGGGATCGAGTCGCTGCCACGGCCAGTTACCCGATGCCGCGAAATACGCGGCGCCCGTGAAGACCGCCACGGCGAGCGGAAGCTTGTATCGAGCCATCAGTCCATTTGCCTGCGGATGAAGGTGGGAATCTCCATCTCGGGCATGTCGTGCGTAGAGCCCGCGCCGGCCGGGGGGATCGGTGCCGGCGTCGGCGCGCTGGGACGGGGAACGGCCCGCGACGCACTGCCCGCTGCGGTCTGCTGGGGTGCCTCGGGTGCACGCTTCGTGCCAAGCCGGGGGAACGGCAGGACGCTGCCACCGGCCACCTGTCGCGCCGTTGCCGCGGGCTCGGTGCCCGTGACGGCCCGATCGAACCCCGTAGCGATGACGGTCACGCGCACCTCGCCGTGCATGGCCGGATCCTTGCCCGCGCCGAAGATGATTTCGGCCTCGTCACCCACCGCGTCGTGGATGATGTCGTTGATCTGGGTGACTTCGCCGAGCGTCAGGTCGTCGCCGCCGATGATGTTGATCAGCACGCCAAGCGCCCCCGCGATCGAGACGTTGTCGAGGAGCGGGCTGGAGATGGCCTGCTGGGCCGCTTCGAGTGCACGGTTCTCCCCGCGGCCGATCCCCGTGCCCATGAGCGCCGCGCCGCCGTTCTGCATGACGGTGCGCACGTCCGCGAAGTCCACGTTGATGATGCC
>JBLNHD010000107.1:0-8816 GCA_050268825.1 Gemmatimonadota bacterium | reverse complement strand
GGAATCGACGACACCGAGATCGCCATCTCGCTCGGCGCCATCAGCGCTGTGGAACTCGTTTAACGGCAGCCACTTGCACAGATAGCGGAGAAGCATTCGCGCGGCAGCGCAGCGCGGAAGGGGGCCACGCCAGGCGCTGACCCCTTCCGCGCGTCTCTTTCTGAAACATTCTGAAACGTTCGGGCGTAGGGCCGTCGAACGGAGGTCAGGAGGCGCGCCGGATGGAAGGTATCTTCGCGATCGTCTTTCTTTTCGGAGGAGCGTCCCTCATCGGCTTCTCCTTCACGCCGCTCGGACGTGCCCTGGCGGACCGGATCCGCCACGGTGCCACGCCGCACGCGCAGCCTGATCCCGTCCTGTACGACGAGCTCGAACGAGTTCGCCATGAGCTTGGCGAGCTGCAGGAGCGCGTGGATTTCACCGAGCGGCTCCTCGCCGATCGCGAATCCGCCCGGGAGCTCAAGCCATGAGCGACCGCGAGTGGATCGGGACCGCCTTCGTCGGCGTGGGGCTCGCCGCGCTGGGGCTCTTCGGCGCGCTCGCGGCCGCCGCCGCCACGCTCGGCCCCATTGCCGTGCCCATCTGGGCCATGGCGATTGCGATGGTGGCCATCCTCGTTCGCTCGCCGCTCGGCAAGGCTTTCGCGGATCGCATCGCGGACCGGGGGAGGGCCGATGAGCTCCCGGCCGAGCTCTACGCCGAGCTGGAGGACCTCAGGGCGCGCATGGTGGAGCTCGAGGAGCGGCAGGATTTCACGGAGCGCGTGCTGACGAAGGGAGAGTCCCAGGCGCTCGGAGAGTCGCGGGGATGACCGAGGGAGGCGAGTTCGCGATGTGGCTCGCGATCGGTGCCGGCCAGGTCGCCGCGTGGATCGCGCTGAGTCCGGTCATCCGCGCGCTCGCCGACCGGATCGCGCGGCGGGGCGGCGGGGGTCCGCTCGAGGCGCGCGTCGCCGACCTCGAGCAGCGCGCGCTCACGACAGGAGAAACGGACGCACAGCTCGCACGCCTGGCCGAGCTGGAGGAGCGGATCGACTTCGCCGAGCGCCTGCTGGCGCAGCGCGGTGAGCCGCGCGCGGTGGAGCCGCGCTGATGCGGGACATCATCGAGCTGGCAGGGGTGCTCGGCACGATCGGCTTCACCGGCGTATTCATCTATTTCGGGGTCCGGATGGCCACGGTGTTTTCCGATCGCGCCGCCCGGCGCGGCGGGCCGGGGCCGGAAGTGCTCGCCGAGCTCGACGACCTGCGGATGCGCGTCGGAGACCTCGAGGCGGATCGCGCGCGGCTCCTCGAGGTGGAGGAGCGGCTCGACTTTGCGGAGCGGCTGCTGACGGCAGGGGCCCAGGGGTCGCTCCGGCCGGAGGAAAGGCAGGAATCGTGATTCTACTCCAGGTGCCCGCCCCGTTGCCGCCGCCGCCGCCCACCGTGATCGTCGGGGGCGAGGATGCGATGTCGGCGCCGGTGTTCATCCTTGCCCTGCTCGCGATCCTCGCCACGGCCATCATCATCTTCCTTCCACTGATGAAGGCCTGGGCGCGCCGCATCGAGAGCCGCGGCCTCGACGCCGGGGAGGTCCGCGCCGAGCTCGACGACCTGCGGATGCGGATGCAGGAGCTGGAAAGCGAGCGGACGCGAGTCGTCGAGCTCGAGGAGCGGATCGACTTTGCGGAGCGCCTGCTCACGCAGGGCCGGGAACGGCAGGAGGAGCGGCGATGAGTCTGATGGACGACAGGCGCGCGATGGTGGCGCTCTGGATCGTGACCGGGGTGCTGGCGCTGATCTTCGGCGGGTTTCTCTTCGTGGCGATCATCGAGGAGCCGATCGGGGCGCTGATGGGAATCGGCGGATTGCTGATGGGGGCGCTGCTGGCCGCGTGCGTCACCCTCACGCGGCGCTGGGGCGAGCGTGCCACCCCCGCACGGGATCGCATGCTCGAGGGAATGGCCGAGCGGCTGGAATCCCTGGAGCTGGAGCGGAGCCGGGTGGTGGAGCTCGAGGAGCGCATCGACTTCGCCGAGCGCCTCCTGGCCCGCGAGCGCGCCGGACGCCAGCTGGAAGGGACGCCCTTGTGAGCCTGAAATCGCGATTCGGCCTCGACGGGTTCGACCTCTTCGTCCATCTGGTCGTCACGGCGTGCATCTTCTTCGCCATGGCGATCTCCGGCGCCGAGGAGGAGCTCTTCGGCGTGGTGGCCATCTCGCTCATCGTCCTTGCCATCCGGCGGCGCCAGGCGTTGCGGCGCTCGGGAGGGGAACCCGCGGAGGTGGACGCGCGGATCGACTTCCTCGAGCAGCGAGTCGCCGAGCTCGAGGGCGGCCACGAACGGATGATGGAGCTCGAAGAGCGACTGGATTTCGCCGAGCGCCTGCTCACCCGCGAGCCGGACGCGCGGAAGCTGGGCCAGGGATCGTGAGCGCGCAGACCGGATCATGAGCATCCGCTCGACATTCGGGATCGACGGTTTCGATCTCGCGGTGCACCTCCTGGTGACCGTCTTCGCCGTGATGGTCCTCGGGCCCGGGATGGAGCTGAACCCGGGGATTGCGCTCGGCATCGTGCCGATGGTGTCGCTCCTCGTGCTCGCGTGGCGCCGCAAGCGCGGCCTCGCCGAACTGGGCCCGGAAGCCGCGGAGCACGCCGATCCGGCGCGCGTGTACGAGCTCGAGGGCCGCGTCGCCGAGCTCGAAATGCTGCAGGAGCGCTTCCTCGAGCTCGAGGAGCGGGTCGATTTCGCCGAGCGACTGCTCGCGCGGGATGCGGAGGCCCAGCGATTGGGGAAAGGATCGCCGTGATACAGGAGCTGCCCGTCGTGATGCAGGGGCCGGAGCCGAACGTGGAGGTCTTCCTCCCGCCGGGACCGCCCCCCGGGGAGATGATCCTCATCGCGATGACCATCGTCGCCGCGCTGATCGGGGCGATCTACATCCTCGGGCCGATCGCGCGGGCATTCGCGCGGCGGATCGAAGGGAAGGGCATCGATCCCGCACTGCAGGACGAACTGCACGCCCTGCGGGAGCGCGTGGGCGAGGTCGACGGCCTGCGTGAGCGCCTGATGGAGCTGGAGGAGCGGGTGGATTTCGCCGAGCGGCTGCTCGCGAAGGCGCCGCAGGCGGAGCGGCTTCCCGCGCCCCACGCGGACCGATGAACGTGCCGGGGGAAGCGTCCTTTGCCGGTCTCAGTGCCGGGTTAGATTATTCGGGAGCCCACTATGATCACTCGTGATGACCTGGTGTCCTGGCTGGACCGCCTCGACGGCGGCAGTCTCGTCGTCCAGGAGCTGGACCAGAACATCTGGCTCACGCGCAACCTGGACGGCGCCGAGGTCGTCGTGCACTTCGCGCCGCCCGTGGTGATCCTCCGCGTGCGCGTCATGGAAGTGCCGGGCACCGAGCCCCGCCAGGCCGAGCTCTTCCGCCAGCTCCTGGAGCTGAACGTGCGGGACCTCGTCCACGGGTCCTACGGGCTCGAGGGAGATCACGTCGTGCTGACCGACACGCTCGAGCTCGAGAACCTCGACTACAGCGAGTTCGAGGCAAGCTTCGATTCGGTGACGCTCGCGCTGGCGTCACATCTTGGCGCGCTGGCGCCGTACCGCGAAGGGTGAGAGACCATGGGAATCTTTGATCGCTTCTCGACCCTCCTGCGGTCGAACATCAACGACATGATCTCCAGGGCCGAGAACCCGGAGAAGATGCTGAACCAGCTCATCGTCGACATGAAGGGCCAGCTCGCCAAGGCCAAGCAGCAGGTGGCCACCGCGATCGCCGATGAGAAGAAGCTGCAGGCCGACGCCGACGCCATGAAGAAGCAGGCGGAGGAATGGGAGCGGCGCGCCATGCTGGCCGTGCAGGAGGGCCGGGACGATCTCGCCAAGCAGGCGCTCATGCGGTACAACGAGCACCTGCAGGGGGCCCAGCAGCTGCACGAGACCTGGGTCAAGTCGAAGCAGGAAACGGAGGCGCTCAAGCTCTCGCTGCGGCAGCTCAACGACAAGATCGAAGAGGCCAAGCGGAAGAAGAACATCCTCATCGCCCGTGCGCGCCGCGCGGAAGCGCAGGAACGGATCCAGCAGACGATGTCGGGCCTCTCGGACAAGAGCGCCTTCGAGTCGTTCGAGCGCATGGCGGAGAAGATCGAGGCCAATGAGCGGAAGGCTCTGGCCGCGGCGGAACTCCAGGAAGAGTTCTCCGGCGACGCGCTCTCGAAGCAGTTCGAGGTCCTCGAGTACAAGGGAAGCGCGGATCAGCAGCTCATCGAGCTCAAGGCCAAGATGGGCCTGCTCGGCGCGGGCGGCGCCGCGGGCAATCGCCAGCTCGGCAAGGGGGCGGAGACGATCCACGATGCGGAGTTCGTCGAGGAGGAGGAAAAGGGGCAGGGGTGAGGGGAAGGGACCTGGCAAACGGGGCTCCGGGAACGGAGCCCCGTTCGCTTTGAAGAACCGCGCGGCGCTTCCATATTCCACCCCGTTCCGGCGTTCCCTGTTCCCCATGCCCCGTACTGGCCACATGTCCGCTGCCCCTCGCTTCCTGATCCTCGCCGACGGCGACTTCGGCCCCATGACGTCGAAGACGGCCAACTCGGTCATCCGGTACCGCCCCGAGAGCGTCGTCGCGGTGCTCGACCGATCCCACGCCGGCAGGACCGCGAACGACGTGCTCGGCTTCGGGGGCGCCATCCCGGTGGTCGGATCGATGCAGGAGGGGCTCGCGCAGAAGCCGAACGCCGTGCTCATCGGCATCGCGCCGCAGGGCGGGCGCCTTCCCGACGAATGGCGAGCCTGGCTCGGCGAGGCCGTGGATGCCGGGTGCGACCTCTGGAGCGGCCTGCACACCTTCCTCGCCGACGACCCGATGCTCGTCGAGAGGGCCAGGGTCCGGGGCGTGAAGCTGCTCGACCTGCGCCGGCCCCCGCCGGATCTTCCCGTGGCCAGTGGCGCGGCCAAGGCCACCGAAGCGCTCCGCGTGCTCACCGTCGGAACCGACTGCAACGTGGGCAAGATGACGGCCCAGCTGCAGCTCATCCGCTCGCTCAACGAGCGGGGTGTGCGCACCCGCTTCGCGGCCACGGGTCAGACCGGGATCATGATCGAGGGCTGGGGGATTGCGGTGGACGCGGTGGTCGCCGACTTCATTGCCGGTGCCGCCGAGCGAGTCACGATCGAGGGCGCGACCAACGCGGACGTGGTGCTCGTCGAGGGCCAGGGAAGCATCAACCATCCGGGCTACTCCGGCGTCACCCTCGGCCTGCTTCACGGATCCGCGCCCGACGCGATGATCCTCTGCCATCAGGCCACGCGCGAGTATATCGGCGACTATCGCCGCGCCTCCTGGCTCCGGATCCCGCCGCTCTCCGAGTACGTGCGCCTCTATGAGAGCGCCGCGAATGCGGTGCATCCCTCGCGCGTGATCGGTATCGCGCTCAATACGTACGACCTCGACGATGCGGCCGCGCGGCGGGCGTGCGAGGAGGCGGCGCGGGAAACCGGCCTCCCGGCCACCGACCCGGTGCGCTTCGACCCCGCGCCGCTGGTGGACGCGATCGTCACGGCGCATACTTCGCTCCGTTCGCGCCACCCGGGCGCACGCGCGGCCATGGCCTGACGGCACCGCGCGTCGCGGGGGCCACTCCCGCGTCCGGAGGGTGCGCACGACGCGCACCCGTTCGCCTATCGTGGCGGCATGCCGGGTGCCGTGCTGCCACTCCCTTCCTCCACGCCGCTCGCCGCGGTGCTCGAGCTCGCCCGGCCCGGCGAGGTCGTGGGCGTCTGGATCGACATTCCGAGCGCGCCTCGACCCACGGCGCTGCGCGTCCCTTCGAGCCCCCGCTGCATTTCCCTCGTGCTCTCCGCCGATCTCGGCAGCCTCCTGGCCTGCGCCGAATGGATCCTCGTCGGCGGCGGAGAGACGCTGCGCCGTGCCGCGGCGCCCGCACTCCGCTCGGCGCGCCACCTCGAGCTCGAGACCTCGGCCGGTCGCGCACTGCATGCGCTTGACGGCGTCACGCCGGAGGGGGTGCTCGCCGAACGGCGGTCGCTCCGGCGCATCGTCTCGAGCCGAGTGCAATACGTCGAGCCGGTTGACGTGCGGAGCGGCGCATCCCTAGGTTAGGGCTCCGCTACCGACCGCCGGAGCCCGCGTGCTGCTGCTGCAGATTCCCGACTGGATTCACTCCATCGCCGACTTCTTCTCGGTCGAGGCGAGCCTCCTCGTGCGCTCGGGCGTGCGCATCGTGGCCATCTGGGTCCTCGCATGGCTCATCGTCCAGCTCGTCAACTTCATCGCGCGGCGCATCGAGAAGGCGGTGGACGACGGGAACGACCTCGTCACCACCCAGCGGGAGAAGCGCGGCCGCACCATCTCGCAGCTCCTGCGCGGCGTGGGGCGCACCATCGCGGTGCTGCTCGCCATCCTCCTCACGATCCAGGTCTTCATGCCGATCGGCCCGATCCTCGCGGGCTTCGGCATTCTCGGCCTGGCCGTGTCGTTCGGCGCGCAGAGCCTCGTCAAGGACATCATCTCCGGCTTCTTCATGCTGATGGAGAACCAGTTCGGCGTCGGCGACGTGATCGAAGCGGCCGGAAAGTCGGGATCCGTCGAGCGGATGACGCTGCGCGTCGTGGTGCTGCGGGACCTGCAGGGGCGGCTGCACATCATCCCGAACGGGGAGATCAAGAGCATCACCAACATGACCGCCGGGTGGGCGCGCGCGGTGGTGGACGTGGGGATCGGCTACGGGGCCGACCTCGACCGGGCGCTCGTGGTCGTCACCGACGAGGCGAGGAAGTTCGAGGAGGATCCGGAGTGGAAGTCGCGCCTCGACGGCCCGATCGAGGTCCCCGGCGTCGAGCAGCTCGGTGAGAGCGGCGTGGTCATCCGGATCCTGATCCGCACCATCGCGGGCTCGCAGTGGGCCGCCGGGCGGGAGTTCCGGCGGCGGCTCAAGCTGCGGCTCGACCGGGAGGGCATCGAGATCCCATTCCCGCAGCGCCGCGTGCACGTGACGGTGGATCGCGAGGCTTCGGATGCCGACATCGCGCAGGCCGCCGCGGCGGGGGGCGCATGAGCCTCCACCTCTTCAATACCCTGAGCCGCAGCGTCGAGCCGTTCGAGCCGCTCACGCCCGGCCGCGTTTCCTTCTATACATGCGGCCCCACCGTCTACAACTTCGCCCATATCGGGAACTTCCGGACCTTCCTCTTTCAGGATCTCCTGCGCCGCTGGCTCGAGCGGAGCGGGTTCGAGGTGCTCCACATCATGAACCTCACCGATGTGGACGACAAGGTGATCAAGGGCGCCGGCACGGCCGGGGCGCCGCTCCGGGAATACGTCCTGCCGTACATCGATGCGTTCCATGAGGATCGGCATTACCTCCGCATCCGCGATGCCTCGCTCTACCCGCGCGCCACGGAGTACATCGCGCCGATGATCGCGCTCGTGCAGTCGCTGCTCGACAAGGGCATTGCCTACGCGAGCGACGACGGATCGGTCTATTTCGCGATCGCCCGCTTTCCGGCGTACGGGCGTCTTTCCCGCCTCGACACCCGCGAGCTCAAGGCGGGCGCGAGCGAGCGGGTGAGCGCCGACGAATACGCGAAGGAGGACGCGCGGGACTTCGTCCTCTGGAAGGCGGCACGGCCGGAGGATGAAGCGGTGGGAGCGGCCTGGGATGCGCCGTTCGGGCGCGGCCGGCCCGGCTGGCATCTCGAGTGCTCGGCGATGGCGCTCGACATCCTCGGGCGGGAGTGGCAGGAGGAGGTCCTCGACATCCACGCCGGCGGCGTGGACCTGATCTTCCCGCATCACGAAGACGAGATCGCACAGAGCTGCGCGCATACCGGGGAGGAGCTCTTCGCCCGCGTCTGGATGCACGGCGAGTTCATGACGATGTCGGGGACGAAGATGTCGAAGCGCTTCGGCAACTTCCTCACCGCGCGGGACCTGCGGGAGGAAGGGGTGGACGCGGGCACGGTTCGCCTCCTCGTCTTCAATACCCATTACCGGCAGCCGCTCGACTGGAGCGACGAGTCGCTGGCGCACGCCCGCGAAGGCTCGCGCCGGCTCGGCGAGACCCGCGACCGCCTGCGCGAGGCGGCCGCGAAGGGCGGCGAGGAGTCGGCCGAGTTCGCCGCGGCGGCGGCCGATTGCCAGACGGCGTTCGGCGAGGCGCTCAACGACGACCTCAACGGCCCGCGCGCCCTCGCGGCGCTCTTCGTCTTTGCCCGGGAGGCGAACCGGCTGCTGGATGAGGGACGGACGCCGGGCCGAGGCGCGCTTTCGGTGGTGGACCTGGCGGAGGCGGTGCTCGACGTCATGCCGTCGGGCAGCGCGAAGCTGGCGGCGGCGGCCGGGATGGAAGTGCAGGAGCTGCAGCCGGTTCCGCCCGCCGACCCCGCGGGTGCCGACCGGTGGGCCATGGCCTGGGCGCGCCGCCGGACCGAGGCCAAGGCGGCTCGCCAGTATGCGGAAGCCGATCGGATCCGGGAGCTGCTTCGGACGCACGGGTACGAGGTCCGGGACACCCGCGAGGGGAGTGACGTCGTGAGGTCCGGGGCGGCGAGGGGTTGAGCGGGTCCCGCCGGGCGGCGTTCCGGCCGCCGGCTGGCAGAACAACAGCACACGAAACCACGAAAGCACGAAACGCACCGATGTTGGCCGCCCCCCGATCCCGGTGACGGGAGCGGGACAGTGGCGGTTCGGCGTCGCTCTTCGTGCTTTCGTGGTTTCGTGTGCTGTCTTCCCCCGACCCAGGCCGGGACCCGGCTCGGCGATCCTCGACCCCCATGCAACCCTCGTACCGAAGCCCGTTGACCTTTCGC
>JBLNHD010000106.1:0-27284 GCA_050268825.1 Gemmatimonadota bacterium | reverse complement strand
CGCCGGCGCGCGGACGCCGCCTCCGCGGTGAAATACGCTCGCACCGCGTCCCGCAGGAGCCCGGCGTCGTCGTCGCGATCAGAGCGGCGGTCCACGTGGACGAGCAGCGTCAGCGGGACATACGCGGGAACCTCCCGGCTCCACTCGACGATGAACGCCTCCGCCTTCGGATCGAGATCGCGCTCGCGAAACGGCGAGGGATCGATCGCGTTGAAGAGCTGTCGCAGCTCGGCAACGTGCACTTCGACCACCGCGGCCTCCGGCGCGACCGCCGGTTCCGCCCGTTTCGCTACCGCGGGGCGAGCTTCCACAGTTCGCCGTTGTCCTCGTCGGTCACGAGATACAGGGCGCCGTCGGGCCCCTGCCGCACGTCACGCACACGCTGCCCGCGCTCGGCCAGCAGATGCTCTTCTCCCGAGACGCGATTGCCGTCGAGCGTCAGGCGCACCAGCCGGGTTTCCTTCATCGCGCCGATGAAGAGACTGCCGCGCCAGGCCGGAAACGCGTTCCCGGAGTAGAACTGGGCACCGGACGGCGCGATGACCGGGTCCCAGTAATAGACGGGCTGCTCGTAGCCCTCTCGCGCCGTCGCGGCGCCGGGGATCGGTTCGCCCGCGTACTCGATCCCGTACGCGACGATGGGCCACCCGTAGTTCTTCCCTTTCTCGATCAGATTGAGCTCGTCTCCGCCGCGCGTGCCGTGCTCGATCACCCAGAGCCGTCCGCGGGCGTCGAACGCCGCGGCCTGCACGTTGCGATGGCCGAGGGTCCAGATCTCCGGGCGCGCGCCGGCCTGGCCCGCGAGCGGGTTGTCGTCCGGCACCGAGCCATCCGGGTTGATGCGAATGACTTTGCCCATGTGACTGCCCGGCTGCTGCGCCTGGGGCCGCATGGGCGCATCGGATCGCTCGCCGAGCGTGATGAACAGCTTGCCATCCGGACCGAAGGCGAGGCGCGATCCGAAATGCATCGTGCCGTCGTACGTCGGCAACGCGCGGAAGATGACCTGCACGCTTCCGACCGAGCGCCGATCCGCCGCGAGCACGCCGCGCGCGACCGCCGTGCCATTTCCGCCGTCGCGCGGCTCGGCATAGCTCCAGTAGATCGTGCGATCGGCCGCGAAGGAGGGACTCAGCGCGACGTCCAGCAGCCCTCCTTGTCCGCGCGCGTCCACCTCAGGCAGCCCCGAGATCGGGTCGCCAAGCTGCCCGGCGGCCGAAACGATGCGGAGTCGCCCTGGACGCTCGGTGACGAGGAAGCTTCCATCGGGCAGCGGCTCGACGGCCCACGGGTGCACCAGTCCGCGCGCCACCACGCTGACCTGATACGCCACGTCCGACGCGACGCCGCATGCGCGCGTCTGGCCCTCGAAAGCCGGCTGCTGGCTCGGCGCGTTCGCGGGTCGAGTTTCGAGAGGCCGGCAACCGCTCTGGCGTGCGATGGTATCGGTGCCGGCCTGCTGATCAGGCACCGGGGAATCGGATTGGCGCTGCGAGGAACATCCGGGTAGTGCCACGATCAAGGCGGCGACCGCCGCTGCGCGTACGAGCATGTCAGGCCCCCGATCTTCGACGACGATTGGCCGGCAGAAACGATCCGGCAGGAGAACCTCCATCGTCGCCGCCCCTCCCGATCGGTGCCGTGACGGCCCTCACCCGCCCCGGCGCTCGGCGAAACGGTCGAGAAGCTGCGCGATGTCGGCACCCGCCGCGACGACCTCGATGCCGGAGAGCGCAAGCTCGCGCTTCGAGGCGATGGCGCCGCTGCCGCCGGCCAGCAGCGTGATGCCTGCCGGCAATGCCTCGCGCAGCGCCCGGACCTCGTCGGCCGTGCGCTTCCGGTCAGCGAGATGCGTGAGGCTGAGCGCGACCACGACGGCGCCCGCGCTCCGCGCCGCCCCCGCGATGTCCGCCGAGGGGAGGTCCCCACCGAGATAGATCACTTTCCAGCCGCTGACGGCGGCGAGCGCCGCCACGGCCAGGGCGCCGTTGACGTGGCGCTCCCCCAGCGGAGTCGCAACGACGATCGCCGGGCCGGTCGGATCCGGCCTCGCCAGGCGCAGCTGGTCGGCAATGATGTCGTGGAAGATGGACGAGGCGAGATGCTCGTGTGCCGGCGAGAGACGCCCGGAGTGCCATTCATCACCGATCCGGCGGAGGGCCGGCACCGCGACGGTCGCCATGAACTGGTCGAGGCCGAGCCGCACGGCGGCGCGCCGCAGCGCCGTGTCCAGGCGGGTCCCGTCGAGCTCGCGCGCCAGCGCGAGCGTCGTCTCGACCAGGTCGCGCGCCTCCCGGCGGTCGTCGGCCCGGCGATCGTTTCCCTCCGCTGCCTGATCCTCCGCGACGAGCTGGGCAAGCTCGGCCGTGGGCAGGGTCGCGACGTGGCCGATGCTTCGGCCAACCCGCGTGGCGTCCCGGAGGAGCCGGAGCCGCGCAATGTCGGCATCGGAGTAGATCCGCTGGCCACCCCCAGCCCGGCCCGGAGCCACCACGCCATAGCGGCGCTCCCAGACTCGCAGGAGATCGGGGCTCAGACCGGTGCGCTGGGCCACGACACTGATCGGGTGGCGGGGGAGCCGGGCGCTGTCGGTGAGGTCATCCATGGCCCTACTTTCGGCCGTTGTTCACCATTTGTCAAGGTCTGAATGTTCTCAGAGACTTGACAAACGCTGGACACGCGTGTTCATTTGTCTACGAGTTGGACAACACATGGACACCATACCGGAGGCATCTGCATGCGTGCGCTCGATTCCATCGCCCTGATCCTGCTGATCGTCGGCGGCCTCAACTGGGGCCTCGTCGGCGCGTTCCAATTCGATCTCGTCGCGACGCTGTTCGGCGAAGGCTCCGGCCTGAGCCGCCTGGTCTACGTGCTCGTCGGCCTGTCGGCCATCGTGGTGGCCGCACGCGCGCGGAATCTGCTCTCCACCGGGGCCACGGCCCGGATCTGACGACCCATCCACCCAAGGAGCACTGCATCATGCGACTGCCATCTTCCAGTCTGGTCGGCCTTGCGCTCTCCGGACTGCTCGCCGCACCGCTCGGCGCACAGAGCACGATGGACGCGCCGGCGCCCCGGGCCTTCGTCGAAGCCCGTGTGGGCGCGGCAGTCCCGACGTTCGATATCGCGGACGTAGCGGACGTGGGCCTCGACCTCGGCGCCACCATCGGGTACCAGCTCGCGCCGAGCTGGGTCGTCATGGGCGAGTTCGATTACGGCATGCACAAGGACGAGCCGACCGGCGATATCGACATCAAGACGATGCACTTCATCGGCAAGGTCGGCTACTCCCTCACCGGCCCGCGCGAGCGCGGCCTGGAAGCCGTCATCAACCTCGGCGCCGGGATCGTCCGGTTCGACGTCGAGGGCGCGGGCGACGTCTTCACCTACCCCGCGATCAACGCCGGCGCGAAGATCGCCTACAACGTGAATCCCTCATTCGCGATCGTGCTCTCGCCCCAGGGCGACATCGCCTTCGCGGACGAGGCCGAGGTCGGCACGAGCAACGCGTGGGTCTGGCCGGTCACGGCCGGAGTCCGGGTGAAGTTCTGACCTGTGCCCGGATGCGGGAAGCCGCAGGTGTGGTGCGCGCCGTCCCCGCGCGTATCATGCCTGCGGCCTCCGCGTTCCACGCCCATCGGCCCATTGCCGCTATCTTCGGAGGGACTCCAGCCCGACCGGAACATGAGCGGACCCACCCCTGTTGCCCCGACCACCCTTGACGAATCGCGACGCCGGATCCGTGAGGCGCTCCTTGCGGCGCGCCGCGTGGCGGTCGGAACCCACGCCGGCGAGGAAGTGCGCGTTCGGATGATGCATCCGGGGGCGTGGCTCCCCGATGACGAAGCGGCGCGCCCCCTGGTCTACCTCGCGTCGATGAAGTCCGATCCGAAGATCCGCGAGGTGACCAGCCGCCCGGAGATCGCGCTCCTGCTCCACGAGTCCCCCCAGGGAGAGGAAAGCTCGAGTTGGGAAATGGAGATCACGGGCCGCGCGGAAATCGTCCGCGACGCCGACGAGCGCGAACGCGCCAAGCAGGCGACGATGCGGACGTCGTCGATCGTGCAGTACCTCGATTCGGTGGGCCAGACCGATCTCCTTGCCTTCATCCGCGTCACGCCGCGCTTCATGAAGCACCGGGTGTTCGGCGAGATCGTCGCCGGCCGGCCGCCGTCCATCATCGAGTTCGCCGAGGCGGCGAGGGAGCGCACGTCGGACGCGACGCTGCTGCGCCGCCGGCTCGGCATCCTCAAGGAGACGGTCCGCTGGGCATCGCTCACGGCGAGCGGTGCCTCCGTGGCGGTCGGCGTGGCGGCCGCCTTCCTCGTGTCGGGTGCCGTGCAATGGGGGTGGGCCGTCCTCACGCTGATCGGCGCCGTCTCCCTGCAGGCGTGCACCAACATCAAGAACGACCTCGACGACCAGCTCACGGGTGCCGACGACCTCAATCGCACACCGATTCTCGGTCTGACCGGCGGCTCGCGCGTGATGCAGCGGGGACTCGCGACACGCGCCGAGCTGCTGGGGGCCACACTCGCCTTCGGGCTCCTGAGCGCCGCCATCGGCCTGTACTTCGCGGTATCGGGACGGCCGGGCGTCATTGCCTTCGGCATTGCCGGGCTCGTCGTAGGGTGGGTGTACACGGGGCCGCCGCTCCGGCTCGCCAATCGCGGGTTGGGCGAGCCCGCGGTGGCGCTCGCATTCGGGCTCGGCATCGTCTGCGGGGCGGCCTACGTACAGCTCGGGTATGTGCCGGGCGTGGCGCTGGCGGCGTCGGTGCCGGTCTCGCTCCTCGTGGCGCTGATCCTCTTCATCAACGGCTTTCAGGACGCGGCGAGCGATGCCCAGGTCGCGAAGCGTACGGCCGTCGTCCGCCTGGGTCTCGTGCGCGCGAGCCGGGCCTACCCGCTCATCGCGGTGGCCGCCGGACTCGCGCTCGTCGCATGCGTGGTCACCGGTCTCCTGCCGCGCGCCGCGCTCGCGGGACTCGCCGGCCTGCCTCTTTTCGCGCAGGCCACGCGGATCGTGCGCGAGAATTTCGAGCGGCCGATGGAGCTCGCCCCGGCGAATGCATACACCGTCGTGGGCCACCTCGCGAGCTGCCTCGCGCTGGCGTTCGGGCTGGCCTGGGCCGGCATCGGAGAGCTCAATGTGGCCCTCGGCGCCGCGGCGCTCGGCGGCCTCGCCCTGCTCCTCTATTACAATCGCTCGATCGGCCGCCTTGCGAAGGCGTTCTACGGCGTCCGCGATGCGGTCGCCAGGAGCTGAGGGTCAGTCGATCGGCTTGAGGCCCGCGACGATCCGCTCGCGCTGCGGCTCGAGGAAGGGCGGCAGGACGATCTTCTCGCCAAGAGTATCCATCGGCTCGTCCACTCCGAATCCGGGGCCTTCGGTGGCGAGCTCGAAGAGGATCCCGCCGGGCTCACGGAAGTAGAGACTGCGAAACCAGAATCGGTCGATCTTTCCGCTGTTGCGGATCCCGAGGGAATCGAGCCGGTCGGCCCAGGCATCGTACTCCGCATCGGGAATGCGGAACGCGACGTGGTGCACCCCACCGGCTCCCTGCCGCGCCGGCGGGAGTGAGGGCTGGACCGCGACGTGAAGCTCCGCCCCGGGACCTCCCCGCCCCATCTCGTACACCTGGACTTCCTCGCGCCGCTCGCCGTCGGGGAGAGGATACGTGCGGACCGGGCGCATGCCGATGGCCCGGAGCACGGCGTCGGTCGGAGGCAGGGCGGGAACGCTGAGCTGGATCGGGCCAAGCCCGCGGATCTGATGCTCGGCGGGCACCGGGCTCCTCGCCCACGGATGCGCCGGCCTGCCCTCTCCGTCGTTGACGATCGCGAGTCGCTGACCCTCGCCGTCCTCGACCTCCAGCTCGACGCGGCCGTCACGCTCGTACGGTCCTCGCGTCGTGACGCCCGCTTCGCGCAGCCATTCCTGCCACCACGCGATGGCCGCCTCGCTGCCCACGCGAAGCCCCGTGCGCGTGATCGCGCGGGTGCCGCGACGCTCCGCCGGCACCGGCCAGTCGAAGAAGGTCAGATCGGTCCCCGGACTCCCCACCGCATCGGCATAGAAAAGGTGGTAGGCGCTCACGTCGTCCTGATTCACGCTGCGCTTGACGAGCCGCATCCCGAGCGTCCGGGTGTAGAAGTGATGATTGTCGCGAATCTGCGCCGAGATCGCCGTCAGGTGATGGATGCCGAGGAGGTTCATGATTCCGCCGGAGCAAGGGGTGCGAGCGCCGCCTCGATGGAAGCCCGGCGCGGCTCGAGAAAGGGAGGCAGCGAGAGCCGGTCTGCGTCGATCGGGCCATCCACCTCGAATCCGGGCCCGTCGCTCGCGAGCTCGAAGAGGACTCCGTTCGGCTCCCGGACGTAGATCGACGTGAAGTAGTGGCGGTCGACGACGCCGCTGTGCCGGTAGCCCAGGGCGTCGAGGTGCTGCGCCCAACCAGGCATCGACTGCCCATCGGGCACCCGCAGCGCCACGTGATGCACGGCGCCGGCGCCATACCGGGCCCGAGGCATGTCGTTCCGGACCACCACGTGGACTTCGGCGTGCGCGCCACCCGCCCCGATCCGGAACACGTGCGTTTCCGGGCTCCCGGACACGGTGCGGTCGCGGATCAGGCCAAGCCCCTCCGTGAGGAACTGGGCGGTCGGGCCGAGTGCCGGAACGGTGAGCGTGACGAACCCCAGCCCGCGGATCTGACAGGCCGGTGGCACGGGGCTCTCGCGCCAGGGGACGCTCGCACCGGCCCCGCCGTCGTCCACCAGCGCCAGGCGCGTGCCTTCCCCGTCCTCGAACTCGAGCTCGAGGCGCGCGTCGCGCAGCCCGACGTCGCCATGCTCGACGCCGAAGGACGCGAGACGCCGGTCCCAGTACTCGAGCGCGGTGGGTCCGGCCACGCGAAAGGTGGTGCGCGTGAAGCTGCTGTTGCCGCGCCGTTCGCGCGCCGCGAGCGGGAGGTCGAAGACCGTCATGTCCGAGCCGGGACTCCCCGCTCCATCACCGAAGAAGAGGTGATACATGTCGGGAGAGTCCTGGTTGACGGTCGTGATCAGCGGACGCAGCCCGAGTATGCGGACGTAGAAATCCCGCGACTGGCTGATCCGGGCGCTGAGGGCGCTCACGTGGTGAACGCCCCCGAGCTCGCGTAGCGTCATGGTCCGGTCCTCGCTGGTTCGGCGATCAGGCACGCACCGCCTGCACGTCCAACGTAATCCGGATTTCGTTGGCGACGAGGACACCGCCCGTTTCGAGAGCCTGGTTCCAGCCCAGACCGAAGTCCCTCCGATCGATCCGCGTTTCGGCGGTGAATGCCGCCTTCTGGTTACCCCAGGGATCGATGCCCCGCCCCTCGTCGGTCGCCTCCAGCACGACCTCCCGCGTCACGCCGTGAATCGTCAGGTCCCCAACCACCTTGAACCGGCCCTCGCCGACCGAATTCACGGCGCGGCTCCGGAAGGTGATGAGCGGGAACGCCTCGACATCGAAGAAGTCCGTCGAGCGAAGATGCGCATCGCGCTGTTCCTGCCGGGTGTCGATGCTGGCCGCATCGATTTCGACTTCGACCGAGGAGCCCGCGAGATCGCTCTCATCGAGCTGGATGGTCCCGCGCACGGAGCCGAAGCGCCCGCGGACGGTCGAGATCATGAGGTGCTTCACGGCAAAGCCGACGTCGGTATGGGCCGGGTCGATCGTCCAGGTCGAGTTGGAGATCGTCGGGGTGCTGGTATCCGGCATTGGGTTCGTCATGGTCAGTGTCCTCTTGTAGATGTTATACGTTCTTCTTACTACTGAGATAAACGGCAACGAACAACTCATCCCGCCGCGACCGGCTCGCCCCTCAGCGCTTCGGCGTGCTGGCCCAGCTTCCGCAGGAGCTCGATGGCGGTGCGTTGCTCCCCCTGGGTCAGCCCGGCCACGGCGCGCTCGAGCCATTCGGTGTGCTCGGGAAAGATGCGCTCGATCAGCGCCGAGCCATCGGCGGTGAGCGACGCGTACCGGGCGCGCCGGTCGGTGGGGCATTCGAGCCGCCGCACGAGGCGCTTCCGCTCGAGCCGATCGACCAGATACGTGATACCGCCGGTCGACACGAGGATCTTCCGCTGCAGCTCCCCCAGCAGGAGATCTCCCTTGTGGTACAACGCTTCGAGCACGGCGAACTCCGCCATCGTGAGGCCATGGGACGCGGCATGGGCGGTGGCGTATCCCGCGACGGCCGCCTGGGCCTTGCCCAGCACCACCGTCAGCTTGAGGGCCAGTTCTTCACGCGTCGTCCGTGCCATGCTCCGCTCCTTTGTCTCATAACTAAGATATCAACAACTTGAGGATTGTCAATCCCCGGGTCTCCGCGGCCGTGCCGGGTGGTGATATTTTCGGCGATGCCCCACCAGACCGCGCTCATCGCGACCATCGCCGCCGGCCTTGGCCTTGCCTTCATCTTCGGCCTGCTGGCGATGCGGCTGCGCCTCCCGCCCCTTGTCGGCTACCTCGTCGCGGGCATCGCCGTGGGGCCGCACAGCCCCGGGTTCATCGCGGATCCGGGACTCGCGCAGCAGCTCGCCGAGATCGGCGTCATCCTGCTCATGTTCGGCGTCGGGGTCCATTTCTCGCCGGGCGACCTCCTCGCCGTGCGTCGCATCGCCCTTCCCGGCGCAGCCGCCCAGATTACGGTGGCGACGATCCTCGGCGCCGCGATGACGCGGCTCTGGGACTGGTCATGGGGCGAGGGTATCGTCTTCGGGCTCTGCCTGTCGGTGGCCAGCACGGTGGTGCTGCTCCGGGCGCTCGAAGATCGCGGCCTCCTGGACACCGTGGATGGGCGGATCGCGGTGGGATGGCTCGTGGTCGAGGACCTCTTCACCGTTCTGGTCCTCGTCCTCCTCCCTGCCCTGGCGGTATCGCTCGGCGGCGCGGTGCCGGCCGGCCCGCTCGGTGGCGCCGGGGAAAGCCTCGCGAGCGCCATCGCGGTCACGCTCGCGAAGGTCGGCGCCTTCGTGGTGCTCATGTTCGTCGTGGGGCGCCGCGCGGTGCCCTGGCTCCTCGAGCGCGTGGCGCGCACCGGTTCGCGCGAGCTGTTCACGCTGTCGGTCCTCGCGGTGGCGCTCGGCATCGCCGTCGGCGCCTCCGCGCTGTTCGGGGTGTCCTTCGCGCTCGGGGCGTTCTTCGCCGGCATGGTCGTGAACGGCTCTGACCTGAGCCACGAGGCCGCCGCCGATGCGCTGCCGCTGCAGGACGCCTTCTCGGTGCTCTTCTTCGTCGCCGTCGGCATGCTCTTCGACCCGGCCATCCTGCGGCGCGAGCCGCTCGAGCTCGTGATGCTCGTGCTCATCATCATGGTCGGAAAATCACTGGCGGCATTCGCGATCGTGCTCGCCTTCCGGTATCCGGTCCACACGGCGCTCACGATCTCGGCGAGCCTCGCGCAGATCGGGGAGTTCTCGTTCATCCTCGCGGCGCTCGGGATGTCGCTGGGACTCCTGCCTGCGGACGGCCAGAGCCTCATCGTGGCGGCCGCCCTGCTCACGATCTCGCTCAATCCCCTTGCCTTTGCTGCCTCGGCGCGGCTGGCGCGGTGGCTGACCCAGCGCCCCGACCTGCTCGACCGCATCGAGCGGAAGCAGGCCATCCCGGCGCCCTCGCCGACGCTCGACCACTCGCGCCTGCACGATCACGCCATCATCGTCGGCTTCGGACGGGTCGGGAGCAGTATCGGCGAGGTGCTGGCGTCGCAACAGGTGCCCTACGTCGTGATCGAGCAGGACCGGGAGGCCTTCGAGCGAATTCGCGATCGCGGCATCCCGGCACTCTTCGGCAACGCGAGCCGGCCCGGCGTGCTGCGCGCCGCACGGCCGGAGGAGGCGCGCCTCGTCCTCATCACGACGCCGGACCCGTTCCAGGCGCGCGCCGTGCTCGAGATCGCGCGCAAGGCCAATCCCGGCATCCACACCGTGGTCCGCACGCACAGCGAGGAGGAGCGTGCCTACCTGGAGCGCCAGAACGTGGGCCTCGCGGTGCTGGGCGAGCGTGAGCTGGCCCAGACCATGGCGCGGCAGGCGCTGCGCTATTGCGGCGCGCCCGAAGATGTGATCGTGTAGGCGCTCCGCGGACGGTGCGCGCCCCTGCCGTGCAGGGGCGCTTTCGTGCTTCAGTCCTGGCCGACGGGGGCGCGGCGGAAGGCGTACAGCAGGGCCCCGACCGCGAGCGCGATGGCGCCGGCGATGAGGTTCCAGCGCGTTGCACTCGCGAGCAGGCCGAGGGAGAGCAGGAGCGCCGCGAGCTGAATGAGCGGTCCGCCCGGAAGCACGACGGTCTTCTCGGTGCGTGGGTACTTCCGGCGGAGGAACGGGACGGCGGCGGCCGTTCCGATATAGGTGGACATCCGCGCGATCACCGACAGCATGGCGAGCTGCACGAACGAGCCGGAGAACGCGAGCGCGCCGGCGATGACCGCCTGCGTGAGGATGGCAGCCGCGGGCGTGTGGTAGCGCGGATGGACTCGCGCGAGGGCGCGCGGCCCGAACCCGTCGCGCGCGAGCGCAAAGAGGTAGCGCGGCCCGGCGAGCATGGTGCTGCCGATGTTGCCGCCGATCGAGATCGCCGCCCCCGCCGTCATCATCAGGCCCGCGCCGGCGCCGAGCACGACGACGGCGGCGTCCGCGAGCGGCGCGCCTTCTGCCCGCGCCGCAAGGTCGGGCAGCGTGCCGAGCGCAACGACCTGCACCAGCGTGTAGACGACCGTCACCACCAGCGCCATCGTCACGAGCGCGAAGGGCACGTCGCGCCGGGGGTCTCGGTATTCGCCGGCTGCGGCGGCGGTATTCTCGAAACCGGCATAGGCGAAGAGCAGGAGGAGCGCCGCTTCCCCGAATTTCGCGGAGTCGGGTGGCGGGACGGGAAAGATGCGATCCCACTCCACCGCGAAGATGCCGAACACCACGAGCACCACGAGCGGCACCAGCTTGGCGATGGTGAACCCGGCGGCCACGCGCGCGCCCTGCTTCACGCCGACGATGTTGATCCAGGTGAGCAGCGCGAGCGGCAGCGCCACCATCAGGACTCGCGTGAACCCGGAACCCGCGCCAGGCCAGATGAAGGTCATCGCCTGTGCAAAGCCGTTCGAGAGCGATGCCACCGAGGCCACCCGGGCCAGCCACGTCATCCACCCGACCTCGAACCCCACGAACTGCCCGAATGCCTCCCGCGTGTAGACGTAGCCGCTCCCCGGCTCGTCGAAGTGGCTCGCCGCCTCCGCGAAGCAGAGCACGAGAAGGAAGACCGCCGCGCCTGCGAGCAGCACCGCCCAGACGCTCGCCGGCCCGAGGAGTGCCGCGGCGGCGGCCGGGAGGAGATAGACACCGCTGCCGATGACGTCGTTGATGGCGATGCCGACGAGCTCCCAGCGGGTCACGACCCGGCGGAGGGCACTCGAGGATGTGTCCGGAGCAGTCACGGGCGGATGTGATCCGTTTGGGAGCGTGGTCGGTGTGTTGCCTGGGCCTGCGGATTCTGCGCTGCCGGGGCGGGAAACGCCAGTGGCCACACCGGTTCAGGCGGACCGGGCGAGGAGCTCATAGGATCGGATCCGGGCCACCGGGTCGTGGATATGGGCCGCGACCATCAGCTCATCGGCGCCCGTGCGTTCGATGAACGGGTCGAGACCCGCCCGGACCTCGCGGGCGGTCCCGACGAACGTGCACGCGAGCATCTCGGAAAGAAGGTGGCGGTCGCCGGGCGCCAGCGTCGCTTCGAAGTCCGGGTCCGGCCGGGGCAGGCGTCCGGGCCGGCCGCGGCGGAGACTGACGAAGGCCTGCTGCAGCGAGCTGAACAGGGCGATCGCCTCGGCGCGCGTCTCCGCCGCGAAGACGTTGACCCCGAGCATCACGTACGGTCGCTCCAGCCGCGCCGACGGCCGGAATCGCGTCCGATAGATGCGGAGCGCCGCCTCGAGCGCGGCGGGCGCGAAGTGCGAGGCAAAGGCGAACGGGAGGCCCAGCGCCGCAGCGAGCTGCGCGCCGAAAAGGCTCGAGCCGAGAATCCACACGGGAACGTCGGCCCCGGCACCCGGCACGGCCTGCACGACCTGGTCCGGTCCCGGCGGGCGGAACAACTCGATGAGCTCGGCGACGTCCTCCGGGAAGCGCTCGGCCGCCGAGGGCTCGCGACGGAGCGCACGGGAGACGTGGTGGTCGGAGCCCGGCGCGCGGCCAAGGCCGAGGTCGATGCGTCCGGGATAGAGCGTCGCGAGCGTGCCGAACTGCTCGGCGATGACGAGCGGCGAGTGATTGGGAAGCATGATCCCGCCGGCCCCGACGCGAATCGCAGCGGTGCGCCCCGCGACGTGGCCGATGAGCACCGCCGTCGCCGCGCTCGCGATGCCCGGCATGCCATGGTGCTCCGCCAGCCAGAAGCGGCGATAGCCGAGCTGCTCGGCGCTCCGCGCGAGCTCCACGGTCTGGGCGAACGACGCCGCCGCGTCGCCACCTTCGACGATCGGCGCGAGGTCGAGGACGGAAAGAGGTATGCTCCAGCTGCCGGTAGGGCGGCGCTGCTCGGCCGGGGACAGCGCTGTCATGCGCGAAGGCTAGAAGTTCGCGCGCTCACGGTCAACGTTCGCGGCACTGCCGCGCGAGGAATTCTTCATGGCACATGTAAGTCCCACGGATGAGGCGCTTGGCGAGCTTCTCGCCTCCGCGCGCACCATCGCGATCGTCGGCGCGTCGGCGAATCCCGGCCGGCCCGCCCACGGCGTCATGAAATTTCTCCTGCGCCGGGGATATCGTGTCGTGCCGGTGACGCCGGCGGCAAGCCAGGTCCTTGGCGAGCAGGCCTATCCCTCGCTCGCGGAGATCCCGGACGCGGTCGATATCGTGGACGTCTTCCGCCGGGCCGAGGCCGTCCCGGCCATCGCGGACGAAGCGGTGGCTATCGGCGCGCGCGCCCTCTGGCTCCAGCTGGGCATCGTGAGCGAGGAGGCGGCTCGCCGGGCGGCTGCGGCCGGGCTCACCGTCGTGATGGATCGTTGCATCGCCGAGACGGCGCACGCGCTCGGCACTGTCAGGCGAGGGCCCTGACGGGTGGACCGGATGGGCGGATCAGGCCGCCGGCAACGCCTTGCCCTTCAGCAGGTCCGCTACGGTGGTTGCGTCGAAGAACCGGCGCATCCGCTCCGAGGCCTCCTTCCACCGGAAGTGCGCGGCGCACGGCGTCAGATCGCTGCATCGCTCGCGGCCCAGCACGCACGCCCTCCCTTCGGCGGGGAGGAAGGGGCGCACGACGTCGCCGAGCATGAGGCGCTCCGGCGACGATGCGAGCTGAAAGCCGCCGAGCTGGCCGCGGGTGGACTGCAGGACGCCCGCTCGCGCCAGCTGGTGGAGGGTCTTCGACAGATAGTTCCGCGGCACCTGGAGCGCCGAGGCGATGTCGCTGACCGGCACCGGCGTGCCGCCGGGCGATTCCGCGATGAAGTACACGGCGCGGAGCGCATACTCCGCCGTCTGAGGCAGCGTCAGCATGATGAGTCGACTCCTCGGCCGGCTACCGGCGAATCGAACAGGCGTCTGCGGCCGGAGTCGGCTCCGGGGTCGCGAGATCGTCCATGATGGCCTCGACGGTGGTTCCCGCCGCTGCCGCCGCTTCCGCTACCAGCAGCGAGCCGCCGCAGCAGGTGTCGATGCCCATGCGGTTGAGCGTCGCGGCCGACTCGGGAATGAGCCTGAGGAGATCGTTGATGGTCCAGGAGGGATTGATGTAACGCACGCGGTGGCTCCGTGAGAATGAGTGGTCAGAAGTCCCGGCGCCCGAAGAGGGCGCACGCGGCGGCGAGCGGCGCAACGAACGCAAGACCGAGGGAGGCGAGGATTGTCGCTGCCCCTCCGCCGGGTCCGAAGAGCCGCCGCACCGAAGCGCCCGTCGGCCCGAGCAGGACGTCGGCCCCGAGCACGCTGAGGAGCAAGGCGCGAATGCCGTCGATCGGATTGGCCGCGAGGAGTCCGACGAGGAGCGGCCCCGGCTCGCCATTGCCGACGAACTGCAGCACCGCGATCGCCGCGAAGTCGTACAACACGGCGAGGCAGAACCAGACGGCCAGCGCCACCCCGACCGCGGCCGAGCGCCGGCGCGCCACGACCCCGATGAAGATCCCGAGCGCCAGCGCGGCGATGCCCACGGCGATGCTTCCTGCCACCACCGCGGCGTACCCGGCAATGCCCGCCGGTCCCGCACCCACGGCAACCACCGCACCGGCTAGCCCCAGCCCCGCCAGCCCGACACTCCCGATGACCACCGCGAGCCCGAGCGCGCGCCCGAGGAAGATCGTGCTCCGCGAGACCGGCTGCGCCAGCAGCAGCTCGGTTCCGCCGTGCTCGGTCCCGAACGCGCCGGCGCCGACGACGAGCCCCAGGAGCGGAAGGAGGTAGAGCGACAGCATCAGCAGCGACACGCCGGTTCGCGTGAAGCCCTGCACGAGGAGCTGCCCCGAGGCGCCGAGGCCGGCGACGGCAATGGCGATCGCGAGCAGGGCGAAGAGCCCGCCGAACACCTGCACGACCCGCGCGGCGACCGCCGCCCGGACTTCCGCCTCGGCGATGAGCAGTAGCGTCCTACCCCTGGCGCGCATGCGGTGCACCCTTTCTCCTGAGCTGGTCCCACGTTTCGGCGAGGACGCCGTCGGTGGCCGGTGGCGACGCCGTGTAGGCCGTCACGTCGAATCGCATCGGCGTGCGCTCGGCACCGGTCGCATACCGCGCCGCGGCGGCGGGGCGCCAATCACCCGCGTCGGCGGTGCGCACGAACGGCATGCCCGCCGCTTCGGAGTGCGCTGCCATCCAGGCCACGAGGCAGCCCACCTCCCCGAACGACGAGGCGCGCCCGTCGGCCGCGACGAACTGGGCAGCGAGCCTTTCCTCGTCGATGCGCATCCGGCACCACGCACACTCGTCGATGCCGATCGCGATCGGCTTCGGCCCGGCCGGCGCGCGCTCACCGCCGCCGCAGGCCACGAGAAGGGCGAGCGCGCCGGTGGCCGCCAGCATCTCGCGACGGCTCAGGCAGCGCGTCATGCCGCGCTCCGTACGCGTTCCGCGCGGAGACCGGAGGACAGCGCGCGGTACACCTGCTCGATACCGCGGCAGCCGCACTCCGCCTCGAGGGCCGCGAGCGGCCCGGCCGCGACGATCCGGCCGGCGACGAAGACCGCGATTCGATCCGCCAGGGCCGCCACCTCGCCCAGGTCGTGGGACGAGAGGAGGATCGTGGTGCCCGCGCGCCGGATATCGGCGAGGATGTCGCGGACCATGAGCGCACCGCTCGGATCGAGCGCGGCGCTGGGCTCATCGAGCACGAGCGCGGCGGGATCACCGAGGAGGGCGAGCGCGAGCCCGAGCCGCTGCCGCATGCCGCCCGAGAAGCCGTCGACCTCGCGCGTGGCCGCCGCGGCCAGGCCGACGCGACCGAGCAGCGCCACTTCCCGCACGTCCTCGAGCTGGCGGAGCCGCGCGAAATAGTGAACGACCTCGCGTGCGGTCGCGCCTTCGGGGAACGTCAGGCGTTGCGGGAGGTAGCCCAGCCGGGCCCGTGCCGCCGGGCCGCTCGTGGTGGCATCGGCACCCCCGATGGTGACCACACCCGTCGTCGGCCGGACGAGCCCGACGAGCGCTTTGAGGGTGGTCGTCTTCCCCGACCCGTTGGGTCCGATCAGCGCCACGGTTTCTCCCGGGGCCACGTCGAGGTCGATGCCGTCCACAGCGCGCACGGTTCCAAAATCCTTCGTGAAGCCGCGATAGCTGATCATGCCGATCCTCCGCTGTGCCGCTTCCGCAGGATGCCGGCGCCGCCGGCGTAGGTGACGAGGAGGAGCGCCAGCAGGCCCGCCTTGTGAACGGCACGGTGACTCGGGCGCTCGACCGCTGCTGCACCGGGGCGAACCGCCAGCGGGCGCCGGTCCTCGACGCGCGGCACCTCGAAGACCGGAAACGCCTCCTCGGCCCAACCGAGAGCCCGGGCCGCCAGGGTGCCGGTGAAGAGCTCGAGCGCGGGCCGCTGCGAGGCGAGCGCGGTGAAGGTGTCTCCGACGCGATAGGCGCGGTCGCCCAGGCCGTCTCCGTCGAGATCGAACACCGAAGGGTCGTCCCAGAAATTCCCGCGATTCCCATCGTCCCACTCGTTGGCGCCGGCTCCGAGGACCTTGCGCACGGCAATGCGGTTGTCGACGACGGTGTTTCCCGAGAAGCGGTTGCCCTCCGCGCTCGCCATGAGATCGATGCCGATGCCGTTGCCGCTGATGCTGTTGTCGCGGAACTCGTTGCGCACCGCGCCGTCGAGGAAGAGGCCGGTGAGGTTGCCGTCGATGCGGTTCCGCTCGGCGATCACGTCCTCGGCGGTCTGCAGCAGGATCCCATAGGCGCGATACCCGACGTGCCGGCTGAAGCCGTTGTCGCGGAAGGCGATGCGCTTGCTGAACATGATCGCGGCGCCGGCCGCGTTCCGGGTGAACTCGTTGCCGTCGAACGCGTTGTCGTCGGAATACATGTAGTGCAGGCCGTACCGCACCTCCGCCACGTCGTTGGCGACGACTTCGTTGCCGCTCGCGAACGAGAAGTAGATCCCGTCGCGCGTCCCGCGGATCCGGTTCGACGCGATCCGGTTGCCGGTCGAGCCGAAGAGGTGAATGCCGTTGCCGCGGACCGACTCGACGAGATCCGCGGCGCCGGTGATCGTGTTCGCCTCGATCGTGATGCCGTGCGATTCGAGGAGGTAGATGCCATGCAGCGGATCGGTGATGACGTTGCCGACGATGCGGCAACCGGTGCAGCGCTCGAGCTTGATCGCCGCCTCGTCGCGGTCGAGCGAGCGCCCGCTGCCGCTGATCGCGAGTCCCTGCACGACCACCGAGTCGGCTCGCACCGTGATGACGGTGCCCTGCCGGCCGCCCTCGATGCGCGCCCCCGGTTCACCGAGGAGCGTGAGACGCCGCTCGATGACGATCGGTCCGGCATGCGCGCCGGGCGCGAGCTGGATCGAGTCTCCGGGCGCCGCCGCCGCCACCATCGCCCGCAGTGCCGGCGTGCCGGGCCCCGCGCGATGCAGGCGCGCGCCCTGCGGCAGCGCCGCCTGCAGGCCGATGAGCAGCAGCGGGAGGGCGTGCATGCTCACGCGGCCAGCGCCAGCACGGACGGCGAGCGGAGCGGCTCGGGCCGGCGCCACCCGGCCCAGAGCACCAGCGCGACGAGGACGCCCGCGATCAGCGGCAGGACCGTGCCCCAGGAGAAGTAGGTGTAGCTCGCGAACTGGGCGATCTGGTTGAGCCCCATCATCGGGGGCGTGAACGGCTCGATGGTGATGGGCGCTGCCGGATCGAGGTCGTGGCCGAACTGGTAGAGCCGGCTCCGCATCGAGACGAAGCCGTACGCGGCCACCGTGAGCATGGCGAGCAGCGGCAGTGCCGGCGACCACCGTCGCCGCACGAGGGCGCTGGCCACGATGAGCGCCGCCACCGCCCCGAAGGCGACCGGCAGGAGCCGCAGCTCCAGGAAGAAGTCGGCCGAGATCGGCGTCATGCCGATGTACCGGTTGAGGGCGTTGATCTCGGCGAGGTCACCGACGATGCGACCGGTATAGACCACCATGCGGAGGCCTTCCGGGTACTGCGTGCTCACGAGCGTCATGCCCCAGAGCGGCAGCACGATCGCCACGGCCATGAGGGCCGCTGCAACGAGCAGGATCGGGGTGCGCCAGCGCAGAATCAGGGTCTTCATCACGAATCTCCGAAAGGTGCACGGGCGTCCGGCATGGCCCGCCCGTGCCCGGGATGATCGTCTAGTGCGCGGCGCCGCCCGGCGCCACGGCATGGCCCGCATGCGGGTCCGCCGGCCGCGCCGCCGTGACCGGCGCGCGACGCTCGAACGACATCGGCCCGTCGTTCCCCTGGTAGAGGGCCATCGTGCGGCCGCGCGGGACGACCTCGAGATAGCCCTGCATCTCCTGGTGGAGTGCCGAGCAGAAGTTCGTGCAGTAGTACGGGTACACGCCGGATTTCCGCGCCACGAACTTGAGCGTCTTCGTTTCACCCGGATCGATGACGATGTTCTTGTCGAACGACACGAGGCCGAAGCCGTGGATCTCGTCGCGCTGCTGCTCGGCGTTGGTGATGTGCAGGATCACGGTGTCGCCTTCCATCACCTGGATGCGTCCCGGCTCGAAGTAGCTCCGGATGGCGTACACGTTGCCCTCCACCGTCCGGCGTGCCGCGTTGCGCGTGACCTTGGCGTCCGCCGGCTGCCAGATGGCGTTCGCGTGGTGGTTCTCGCCCCTCGGATAGAACTCGATCGGCGTGAAGACGTCCCGGTGCACCAGCTGGGCGAAATGCGGCTCCGGCTCGGTGTAGGCCTCGTAGATCATCTTCATCTTTTCCCCACTCGCGATGTCGATGAGCTGCGAGCTCTCGGGGATCGAGGGACCGACATTGAGATGGCGGCCCTTCGACATCTTGTTCATCGCGACGAGCCAGTCGCCCTTGGGGTGACGGGTATCGCCGTGCGCGGTGACGAGATGCCCGACGTTGAACTGCACCGGGATCTTGTCCACCACCAGCGACTTCGGGTCCACGCCGGCCGCGTACGGCGGCAGCTTCCACTTGGCGATCGCGCTCTCGACGTAGAGCGAGGTGTACGCATAGCCCTTGCCGTCGAACTGGGTGTGGAGCGGGCCCAGGCCCACGGGCACTTCCATGATCATCGCCTCTTCATAAGTGATGACCGGGATGCCGTCCTCCTGACCACTGAACGCCTTCCGCGCGATCGCATCCTGGATCTTCGCGAACGAGAACACGGTGCTCGTCGGCTGCAGCTTGCCGGAGCAGATGACGTACTCGCCGCTCGGGTCCACGTCCACGCCGTGCGGGCTCTTGCCGCAGGGGAGGAGGAACATCACGCCCGGCACCTTCGCGGGATCGATCACCGGCACCCCCGAGATCTGCGTCGCGGTGCCCGCCCGCGCGGCTGCTTCCGCTGCCCGCCAGTTGACCACGGCCACGTAGTCCCGGTCCTTCTGCGACGCGTTGGCCTCGAGCTTGCCGGTGGCGCGCTCGGTGTTGTATGACGTCCAGAAGGCCCAATCCTCGGAGGGGCCCTTCCCCGTCGCGCCGAGGTCCCAGTTGAAGGGCGGAGTCATGACCTGCCAGCCGAGCGACATGGTGCCGGTCGCGCTGTCGATGCGGATGCCCGACACGGCGCCCTTGAACTTCGTCGCGTAGTCCTCGAGCGGCTCGTACTGCGAGCCCATCGGGACGGAAAAGCGCGTGGCGACCAGCGCGTATTCGCTGTTCTCGGTCACCATCGACGAGCCGTGGTTGCCCATCGTGTTGGGAATCGGGCCGAAGATCTGCTTCGTCTTGAGGTCCCGGAGATCGATGCGGGCAATCCGGTTGTTCCCGTTGTCGTTCACGAAGAGCCAGCGACCGTCGTAATCGCCGGCCGTCTTGGAGAGCGCGGGGTGGTGCACGTCTCCCCAGGTGAACTCGCCGAGCATCGCCTTCGACTCCTCGTCGAAGCCGTAGCCGGTGCCCGGATAGGGCGCGAAGACCGGGATCGTCGCGATGTGGCGCATCGACGGCACGCCGGCCACGAAGACCTGCCCGGAATGCCCGCCGGAGTAGAAGAGGTAGTACTCGTCGAGATCGCCCGGCTTGACGTAGCTCGCGGCGGCGGCCGCCTGCACGTCGCCGGTGGCCATCGGGCGCTGGCCCGGGGCCTCGGGAGTGACACCGCCGCAGGCAGCGAGGCCGGCGAGCAGCAGGGTCGATGCGGACGCAACACGCGACATGATCCGTGCTCCGGAGAGGGTGAATCGGTCGAAGCGGATCAATCCTCTACCTCCAGGTGCCCGACCATGCCGAGGAGCGCATGGGGATCGCACTGGAAGAAGTAGTGACCCGGCTTCATGGTGACGGGGATATCGAGGGTCTGACCGGGGAGCTGGAGCATCTCCGACGCCGGCGGCAGGTCGGTCGCTCCCGGATTGCTGTCGGGCAGGAAGTGCAGGTTGTGCACGCCGCTCACGAGGACGAGCCGGAGGATGTCGCCCTGCTCCGCCTCGATGGCCGCCGGCTCGAACCGGTTGCCCTGCTCGTCGGTGATGAGCTTGATCTCGATCACGTCGCCATCGGCGGCGGGCGTGGCCGGCGCGGCGGACCCGCCTGCTGCGGGCGCATCGTCAGGTGCGCCGTCGGAGCTGCGTTCGGCGCCGCACGCGAGGGTGAGGATGAGCAAGGTCGAGAGCGCGAAACGGGTGCGGGCCATCAGGGTCTCCTGCCGCGAAACGTGGGCGAAGCATGAGGTAATCATCATGTCCGCATGATGTTAGCGCTCGCGACGAGGGACGAAATGTGGCCGGCTCCTCGCTGGCGCCGCGATCCAACGGACGGCAAGCTAGGAGCCGGATTGTGAATCGATGATGAAGAACGCGGGAAATGCGGTTAACGCGCCGCACCTGGGTCAGTCGTCGTCGCCCTCCTCCTGCTCGAGCGAGACGCGGGTATCGGGCGAGGCATATGCGGCGGCCGCGCCGTGCTGGTAGACGAGCGCCCCGCCCGAATGGCCGACCCTCCAGCCCGCACCGACGAGGGCCAGCGAGCCGGCGAGTCCGGCGATCCGCGCCGCCTGGCCGACGCGCCCCCCGCGGAGACCCGCGGCCGAAATGACGAGGACGCCGAAGGCAAGCGCGAGGAACGCTTCCGCGGCTTCCTCGTGCGAGTGCATCGGCGCATCGCCGACGAGATCCTCGACGCGCTCCTCCTGCTGCTCCCCGGTCTCGGTGGCCACCCAGGAGCTCCCAACGAGTGCCGCCAGCACCAGGAGCGTGATCCCCCACGCCGCGGCCGGGCGGGTCCCGCGCCGGATGGCGACGAAAGCGCCCAGCGCGACGAGCGGCAGGAGGATCGCGAGCACGATCGGAAAATGCACGACGGCCGGATGCAGGGGATCGGGGATCAGGTTCGGGAACATGGGGTCCTCCTTGGTCTCGTGTGGTTGGCCGGTGCCGCCGGCGCTCCGGACCAAGCTTGCGACGCTGTGCGGATCGCACCATCCGGCAGACGACAGGGTTGCCCGGAACAATCGACGTTCCGACATTTGCCGGAGTGACCCTGCCCGTCGATTCCCGCGATCCCGATGTTCCCCGCCCGCTCCGAGGGGCGCTCCTCGTCGTGCTCGGCCTCGTCGTGGTCGGCGGGATCACCGACATCATCCTGGATCGGCCGGCGTCGTTCCTGTCGGCCCATATCCTCATCGAGCTCGGTCTCGTTCTCCTGAGCCTCGGCACGGCGATCGTGCTCTGGCGCGGCTGGCGAGAGGCCGGCCGCGAGCTGGGCGAGACGAGGGCCCAGCTCGATGCGACGCGGCGGTCACTGAGTGAGCGGCAGGCCGAGCGGGATGCCTGGAAGCGGCAGGCGGAGGCTGCGCTCGAGGGGCTTGGCCAGGCCATCGGCGCGCAGTTCATGGCGTGGGGGCTGACGCCGGCGGAGACGGAGGTGGCGCTGGGATTATTGAAGGGGCTGGGTCACAAGCAGATTGCGGCGGCGAGCGGCCGAAGCGAGCGGACGGTCCGGCAGCACGCCGTTGCGGTCTATGACAAGGCCGGCCTTGGTGGACGCGCCGAGCTGGCGGCGTTCTTTCTTGGGGAGCTGCGGATTCCGGGTACCGATACCCCGGCGGACCCGGTATATTCCCGCCTCCCAAAGACGGGCCCGTAGCTCAGCTGGATAGAGCGCTTGCCTCCGGAGCAAGAGGTCGCGCGTTCGAATCGCGCCGGGCCCATGCCATCGACGTTTCTGCCTCGCACATCGCGCACCGATGTGCGAGGCGTTTTCGTTCCTGACCGTCCCGGGCGGATCGCCGGATCGGACAGGAGCCTTCCGCTGCGGGGGGGGGTTGCGCCGGATAGGGGGAGGGGGTATACTGGCATCACCCATGGCGACCCGGGCGCGTCGCGGAGCCGGCCTCCGCATCGGACTTTCGCTTCTCTGGGCGTTCGCGGTTCCGAACGCCTGGGCAACGCCGCCCAAGAGCGCCGGCGAGCGGTGCGCGAGCCACGCCGAACAACCCGTCGCGGCGCCGGCGCACGAGCACGGCGCGTCCCACCACGGCGCGGCGCACCACGGCGCCGAGGGCGCCGCGTGGCTCGGCAATCCGGAACCCTGCGACCACTGCTCGCACGCGAACGGCTGCCAGTGGTCGCTGGGCTGCACCGTCGCGGGCGCCATGCTCCTGCCTGCCCCGCCGAGTCTCGCCATCGTCGCCGCCATCCGGCTGCGCGAAGGCTGGGTGGCCGACCATCCGCTGGCCGCGAACCCGACACCTCCGACACCACCCCCACCTTCGATCCTCTGATCGCCTGACCGCCAGCGCGGCCACGCATGTCTCATGCGCCGAGGCTTCGCTGACTCCCGTCATCGTAGAAGAGAGGATCGACAGATGTTCAATCGTGCCACGCAACGCGCGCTCGTTGCCGGTCTCACCGTGCTGTTCGGCAGCGCCGGCGCCGGAGCCGCCTTTGCCCAGATCGATTACCGCAATCTCGACGAGGGGCGGCCGGCCCGGACGGAAGATGCGTATCCCGTCGAGCGCTACGCCTTCGAGCTCGTCGTGCCCTACGAATACGAGAACGAGCGCGGCCCCGGCCGCAGCCATCTCGTAGCGCCGGAGCTCGCGTACGGCGTCGCAGCCAACGCGATGCTCGGGGTCAAGCTCCCCTTCGCCGCGCTGGACGAGGGCGCGGACCTCGAGACCGATTGGGGCTTCGGCGGCCCGCGCCTCTTCGCCCTGTACAACTTCAATACCGAAAGTCCCGCGCTCCCCGCCCTCTCGCTGCGCGCCGACGCCTCCTTCCCGCTCGGGAACCTCGCCGGGGATCTGGTTCGCACGGGAATCACGGCGATCGTGACGCGGAGCTGGGGTCGCACCCGCGCGCACCTCAACGCGACGCTGGGAGTCGGCAGGGAGCCCGAGGCCGGCGAGGCGCTCGCCGTGCATGCGATCCCCGCCTGGGCCGCGGGCGCCGCCGTGGACCGCACGTTCCTGCGCCGAAGCCTGATCGTCATCGGCGAGGTAACGGTGCGGGAGGCGGCGGCCGAGTCTGCCACGGAAGTCGCGGCGGGCGTGGGGGCCCGGCTGCAACTCACACCGAGTCTGGTGCTCGACGCCGGCCTCCACCGCCGGCTGACCACTGCCGCCGGCGCGGACATCGGAATGACCGTCGGGCTCACTCATGCCTTCGCGCTCGCCGGCCTGATGCCGGCGGGACTGCGGTAAGGGAGGAACGATGCGCACGCTCAGTCTCACCCTTGCGCTGGTTGGCGCTGCACTCCCGCTCGGGTCTTCCGCCGCGTTCGCGCAGGACCGTCGGGACGAGCAGTTCTACTACCCGGGTGCCTTCAACTGGCAGTTTCTCCGGAGCTATCCCGAAGCCGCCCGGCTGTTCAATGCATTCGATTACGGACACGCCGTCCTCTATGAACGACTGCTGACCGCGAACGGCGAGGCGCTTTTCACGCGGCTCGGGCGGGAGTACACCTACCTGACGACCGACCTGCTCGTGCGCCCGCCCCGATTCGCGATCGCCGAGGAGGCCGTGATGCCGTCCTACGCCAAGCTCGCGTGGCAGGCGAAGCAGATGTTCGACTGGGCCCACGTGCTCCATCGCCAGATCTACGACGTGTACAGCGACGAGCGGCTCCCGATGGCGACGAAGGATTCGCTCATCGAGCGGCTGACGGATTACTACCTGTCGCGCGAGGACGTCGCGTTCACCCCGGTGCCGAAATCCATGGCGCTGATGGACGAGCAGCGGTTCAGCCAGGTGTTCCGGCGGGAGCACGCGAAGTTCAACGGGCTCATCTGGGCGTATCACTGGCTGCAGGTGGGGCTCTACGAGCCGCTCATCGCCGGTGCCACGGGCGCGGAGAAGAAGCAGCTGGTCCAGACGACCGTTGCGCGGTTCTGGGAGATGGTCCAGAAAGAGACGTATCCTGCGGTCATGCCCATGACCTCGGCGATCGCCCCGGAGTTCAGCCGGCGGCACCCCCGCGCCGCCGTGATCTTCGACAACCTCCACATGATGCACGACATCATCTCGGACGTGCTCGCGTCCCCGCTCGTCCCGAGCGACGCAAAGCGTGAGGCGATCTATGGCCAGCTGGCGGAGTTCCGGAACCCTGCAACCAACGTGATCACCATGGCCGAGTGGCGCATGATGGCCGATCATATGGGAGGGATCGAGGCCATGGGGGGTCCGGTAAGCGGTGCCGCGCCGAGACCCGCGCCCGCGGACGATCACCAGCACCACTGAAGAGGCCGGCGATGAGACACGAGCATGAGACGCCGGCCGCTCCGGCGCAGCAGCACGAGCACGCGGGACATGACGGTCGTGACACGCACGCGGCGCACCCGGTGCACGAGACACAGGCGGGACACGGGTCGCGGGAGGGACACGGGTCACGGGCGGGGCACGAGGCGCACGCGGGGCACGAAGCGCGGGCCGGGCACGCGACGCGGCCGGAGCACGGGTCGCACGCGGGGCACGCGGCGCGGCCGGAGCACGGGTCGCACGCGGGCCACGACAAGCATGCTGGCCATTCGCCGGGCATGTTCCGCGACAAGTTCTGGCTTTCCCTTGCCCTGACGATCCCGACGCTCGTCTGGGGGCACATGCTGCCGCGGCTCCTCGGCTACACCCCGCCGATGATTCCGGGAAGCCACTGGATTGCCCCGCTCTTCGGGACCGCCGTCTTCCTCTACGGTGGCTGGCCGTTCCTCGTCGGCGCCGTGCACGAGCTCCGCGCCCGGCTGCCGGGAATGATGACGCTCATCGCCCTCGCCATCAGTGTGGCGTTCGTCTTCAGCGCGGCGGTGACCCTCGGCTACGAGGGCATGCCGCTGTGGGAAGAGCTCGCGACACTCGTCACCATCATGCTCCTCGGCCACTGGATCGAGATGCGCTCGATCTCGCAGGCGGAGGGGGCACTCGCCGAGCTGGCGAAGCTGCTGCCGAACACGGCGACGCGCCTCGTGCGGGACCCCGAGGGCGAGCGATCGGAGGACGTGCCGCTCTCTGCGCTCCAGGACGGCGACATCGTCCTGGTCCGTCCCGGGGCGAACGTCCCCGTGGATGGGAAGGTCCTGACCGGCGAGAGCAGCCTCAACGAATCGATGATCACCGGGGAAAGCCGCCTGGTGGAGAAGCGCGAAGGCGACCTGGTAATCGCGGGGACCATCAACGGCGCCGGATCGCTCCGGGTCGAGGTCACCGGCACCGGTGACCGGACGACGCTCGCAGGAATCATGCGGCTGGTGGCCCAGGCGCAGACCTCGCGCTCCCGCGCGCAGGCGCTTGCCGATCGTGCCGCCTTCTGGCTCACGATCGTGGCGCTCGGATCCGGCGTGGTGACGCTCATCGCCTGGCTCGCCGCCGGCGCCGAGGTCGCCTATGCGGTCGAGCGCACCGTCACGGTCCTGGTGATCGCCTGTCCGCACGCGCTGGGCCTCGCCGTGCCGCTCGTCATCGCCATCTCGACGACGCTCGGCGCGAGGAGCGGGCTCCTCGTGCGCGACCGCCGCGGCCTCGAGGAGGCCAGGCTGGTCGACACCGTGGTCTTCGACAAGACGGGCACGCTCACTCTCGGAGCTCACCGGGTCGTGGGCATGAGCCTGGTGGCGGGCCAGGACGAGCGCGGCGCCCTGCGACTCACGGCCGCCGCGGAGCAGGATTCGGAGCATCCCCTGGCGCAGGCGATCGGAGCGAGCGCGCGCGACCGGTCGGTGCCAGTGCCGGCGGCGCACGGATTCCGGGCGATCCCCGGGCACGGTGTGGAAGCGCACGTCGAGGGGCGCCACGTGGCGGTGGGCGGGCCGAATCTCCTCGACCGACACGCGCTGGTTGCGCCCGGCGAGCTGCAGTCCTTCGCCGACGCGGCTGCCGGGCGAGGCGAGAGCGTCATCTACCTCGTCGTGGACGGCGCGGTGCGGGCGGCGTTCGCGGTGGCGGACGCGATCCGGCCCGAGTCGAAGGAGGCGGTGGCCCGGCTCCACGCGCTCGGCATCGAAGTCGCGATCATGACCGGCGATTCGCAGGCCGTAGCCGACGCGGTGGCGCGTGAGCTCGGAATCGATACCGTCCTTGCGCAGGTGCTTCCGGAGGGCAAGGCGGCGCGGATCGAGGAGCTGCAGGCTCGCGGGAAGCGGGTCGCCATGGGCGGGGACGGCGTGAACTATGCGCCGGCGCTCGTGACGGCGGATGTCTGGGTCGCGATCGGCGCCGGGACGGACGTGGCGGTCGAGGCGGGGGACGTCGTGCTCGTACGGAGCGACCCGCGCGACGTGGCCCGGATCGTCACGCTGAGCCGTGCGAGTTACCGGAAGATGGTCCAGAACCTCTGGTGGGCGGCGGGGTACAACATCGTCGCCATCCCGCTGGCGGCGGGGGTGCTGGCAGCGCACGGCCTGGTGCTTTCGCCCGCCGTCGGGGCGGTTCTCATGTCACTGAGCACCGTCATCGTCGCGCTGAATGCGCAGCTCCTCCGACGTGCCGACCTGTAGGCGGCCAGGGTCCGCGCAGGCCGATCGGTACGCCAGACGTCGTGAACGTGATCGAGGAGACTCATATGCGGGTCGACTTCGACGTTGCCGGGCCGCCGGCACTCATGGTGGTCACGCGCTCCCCGATCGCGTGGGGCAGGATCCGGCGAGCCGGTTCCTGGCTCTTCGTGGCTGCATTCCTGATCCTGCTGTGGCTGGCACTGCGACCGCATCCCGACGAGCGCCTCGCGGAAGAACACCGGGCAGGCCAGCCGATGGCACCGGCTACGCCCGGCATCCCGGCGGGTGCCGCGGAGCGACTCGCGCACTCGACGCGCTTCCGGACCGTGTCGTTCGCCGATTCAGTCGGTGGAGACAGCACGGCATTCGCCGGGTTGCACGGTCATCTCCAGTCGAGTTATCCGCGAGTCCATGCATCCCTGCGGCGCGAAACGGTCGGCCGGCACAGCCTGCTGTACACCTGGGTGGGAGCGGACACGACGCTGCAGCCGGTGCTCCTGGCGGCGCACCTGGATGTCGTCCCGGTCGAACCGGGAACGGAAGCGCAATGGCAGGAAGATCCCTTCGGCGGGCAGGTGGCCGACGGCTACGTCTGGGGACGGGGGGCGATCGACAACAAGTCGGCAGTCCTCGGGACGCTCGAGGCCATCGAAATGCTGCTGGCGGAGGGCTTCCGACCGCGAC
>JBLNHD010000105.1:0-4088 GCA_050268825.1 Gemmatimonadota bacterium | reverse complement strand
CGGCATCCGGCGGTCCAGGAGCCCCCTCTCCGCAGTCCGGGCGCTGCTGAAAGGCCGATCTAAACTCCACCGTCTCGCAGATTGTGCACCGGACCTGATGTATCACTTCAACTGTCGCCGGGCACTGAAATGAAGAAAGGCCCCGGCATGCGCCGAGGCCCTGGCCGAGCTGCTGGTCAGGCGATCAGGACCGCCCGGCCGTCAGCTCCGAGAGGCGGACCTGAGCCTCGGTGTACGAGGCTGTTTCTTCGTACTCGTTGACCACCCGCTCATAGGCTGCCTGGGCCTCGGCCGGCTTCCCGGCTGCGAGGAGCGCCCGGCCCGCCTGCAGGAGGTATTCTGCCTTGAGGTAGTCGATCGGCGCTATCCTGGCGGCCTCCTGATACGAGGCAGCGGCATCCGCCGGCCGGCCGGCGTTCTCCAGGGCGGCTCCAAGGAGGCCGTGGGCCGGCGCGGCGTACTTGGGCTCGGGACCAGTGGCGAGGAACTCACGCAGGCTCACGGCCGCGAGGTCCGACTGGCCGTTGATCAACCGGAGCTGGTTGAGTCCGATGAGGGCTTCCCGGGAGGCGTCGCTTCCGCGGTAGGTGTCCACCAGCTGCTGAAACTGGGTGGCGGCCAGCGGCAGGTTGCCCCGCTCCGCAGTCATCCGGGCCTCGAGGAGCGCGCGCGTGGCGAACTGCTCCTTGCGGCGCGCGCTGGTGATCACCATCCAGGCGCCGAGGGCAAGCAGCGCGACGACGGCGGCGATGATGGTAAGCGCGCGCTGGCTCGGCATCTTCGTCCGGGCGCGCGGTCCTGGCTCGGCCTGAGGAGGAGTTGCCTGCGTCATCTTGGTCGGTTCCACGGTGGTTGCCATTCGGATCTGCACGAAGAAAGAAGGTCCGGGTGCCGGCGGCGCCCGAGTGCCCCCGGGGCGATTCGAACGCCCGGCCAACGGTTTAGGAAACCGCTGCTCTATCCATCTGAGCTACGGGGGCAAAGACTTCCAAGATACCCGGCGGGAACGCGTAAAGTCAATGAAGGACGGGTCTTGCACCGCGGTTCGACGGGATTCGCTGCGTTCATTCGTCGTGCGCCCCGCCGTGCCGGACCTCGAAGCGGCCGGGCTCGACCGGCACCACCGACGCTTCCCGCGCAACGCCCGCCACCCGCGCCGCCTCCGGCCCGTGCGCAAGCGCGGCCGCCAGGCGCTCGAGGTCCGCCGCCTCCCCGTCCGCCAGCACTTCGACGCTCCCATCCACCAGGTTGCGCACATAGCCGGCAAGCCCCAGCGCCCGGGCCTCCTTCACCACGAACCACCGGAACCCGACGCCCTGGACGCGCCCGGTGACGTGGAAGCGGATCGTCATGCGGGCTCGCGGCGCCGCGACTTCAGCATCTCGATGGCGATGGGCAGCACCGAGATCCCGATGATGGCCAGGATGACGAGCGTGAAGTTGTCCTTGACCGCCGGGATGTTCCCGAAGTAGAAGCCGGCCAGGGTGAAGAGCGTCACCCAGACGACGGCACCGATCACGTTGTAGGCCAGAAAGCGTGCGTAGTTCATGCGGCCGACGCCGGCCACGAACGGTGCGAAGGTCCGGACGATGGGAATGAAGCGGGCCAGGACGATCGTCTTCCCGCCGTGCTTCTCGTAGAACTCCGTGGTGCGCACCAGGTATTCCTGCTTGAGGAAGCGCACGTTGCCGCTGAAGGCCCGCGGCCCGATGCGCGCCCCGATCCAATAGTTCACCGTGTCGCCGGCGATCGCCGCTACGATCAGCAGCAGGATGAGCGGGACGATCTCGAAGGAGCCGAGCGCCGCGAAGGCGCCCGCCGCGAAGAGGAGCGAGTCGCCCGGAAGCAGTGGCATCACCACGAGTCCGGTCTCGCAGAAGATGATGAGGAATAGGATGGCGTACGCCCCTGCCCCGAAGCGCTCGATGATCTCGGCCAGGTGGACGTCGAGATGCAGGAAGAAATCGATGAACTCGCGCAGCAGCTCCATTACGGCTCCGGTAAGGGGATCGAAATCGCGCCGGGGGTCTCAGCGCCAACCGTGCTGCCCGATGAGCGGGACGAAGCGGGCATCGCCGATCGTGCTCGTCTCGACGCCGTGCGGCCCCTGCCGCACGACGACGAGCGACTGGACGTCCCGGTCGCCCACCGGGACGATCATCCGGCCGCCCGGGGCCAGCTGGTCCACCAGGGGCCGGGGAATCTCGGGTGAGGCCGCCGAGACGAGGATCGCGTCGTACGGCGCGCCGGGTCGCCAGCCGAGGGTGCCGTCGCCCACGAGGTACTGGATGTTCCGGTAGCCGGCTGCCTCGAGCACCTTGCGAGCGCTCTCGCTCAGGCTCCGCACCCGCTCGATCGTGATCACCGTCTCGGCCAGCAGCGAGATGAGCGCGGTCTGGTAGCCGGAACCCGTCCCGATCTCGAGCACGCGCTCCTTGCCCGTCAGGCCGACGGTCTCGAGATACTTTGCCTGGATGAAGGGCTGCGAAATGGTCTGCCCGGCGCCGATGGGGAGCGCCGTGTCCTCGTAGGCGTTATGGCGCACGCTTGGCGGTACGAAGAGATGGCGGGGCACCTGCGCCACGGCGTGGAGCACCGCGAGGTCACGCACCCCCTTCTGCCGGAGTGTCTCCACCAGGCGCGCCCGGTACCCGCCGAAGCCGTCCCCCGGGCCGGTGCCTACCACTCGAGGCGCCACGCCCGCACCGTCTCGATCAGCGAGTAGTTCGTGAGGTCCATGTGCAGCGGCGTGATCGAGATGTAGCCCTCGGCCACCGCGGCGTGATCGGCGTCTTCCACTCCCGTCCAGGTGATCGTCCCCCCGCCGATCCACATGATCTCCCGTCCCCACGGATCCTTCATGCGCGTGAGCGAGTCACTGAAGAAGCGGCTGCCGAGCCGGGTGACCCGGACGCCCTTCACCTCCGGCGCGGGAAGTCGCGGGAGGTTGATGTTGAGCAGTGTGTTCCGCGGAAAATCTTCGGCCGACGTGATGCGGCGGATGAGCCGCACGAGCGTGTCGCGATACGTGCCCATCATGTCGGGATCGCTGCCCGCAAACGAGATGGCGACACCCGGGACCCCGAGCATCACGCCCTCCATCGCGGCGGAGACCGTTCCCGAATAGAGCACGTCTTCGCCCATGTTCGGCCCGTGGCTCACGCCGGAGAACACGAAGTCGGGCCGCTCGGGCATGAGGGTTTCGAGTGCGAGCATGACGCAGTCGGTCGGCGTGCCATCCACCTGGAAGGCCCCGTCGGGCCGCCGGGCAGGGCGCAGCGGCCGGTGCAGCGTGAGCGAATGCGACGTGCCGCTCTGCTCCCGATCGGGCGCGACGACCGTCACCTCCCCGACCTCCCGGCACGCGTCGGCCAGGAGCGCGAGGCCGGGGGCGAGGATGCCGTCGTCGTTGCTGCAGAGGATGTTCATCGGGCCCGGCGGCTGCGCAGCGCTGGCTCGCGCAGCGCCGGCTCGCGCAGTGGCGGCTCCCGGCCATCGAGCACGGCGAGCACTTCTTCGAGCGCGCCGCGCAGCTCCTGGATGGTCTCGACGTCCGTCGCGCGCCGTGCCTCGACCTTGAGCTCACCCGATCGCTTGAACTGGTCGATGCGCTGGCGCGCCCCTTCGATCGTGAACTTCTCCGTGTAGAGCAGGTGCTTGACCAGCATGATGAGCTCGACCTCGCGCGCCTTGTAGACCCGGTTTCCCGACCGGTTCTTGGCCGGGCTCAGGAACCGGAACTGGCTTTCCCAGTACCGGAGCACGTGCGGCTTGAGATCCGTGAGCGCGCACACCTCACCGATCGAGTAGAACTCCTGCTTCGGGACGGCGCCCTGGCTTCGCGTTGCCATCAGCGCCACTGCTCCGACTTGAGGTCACGCTCCATGAGTTCCTCCATGCTTTCCGTCGCCGTCTTCCCCGCGAACAGAATCTGACAGACCTTTTCCGTGACCGGCATCTCGACGCCGAGCCTCTGCGCCAGGGCGGCCGCCGCGCGCGACGTATACGCCCCCTCCGCCACGGTCCGATGCCGCGCATTGTACTGGTCGAGCGTCTCGCCGCGCGCGAGGGCCAGCCCGAGCGCACGA
>JBLNHD010000104.1:0-5461 GCA_050268825.1 Gemmatimonadota bacterium | reverse complement strand
CTCGGCATGACCGAGATCGAGGTGATGCAGATGCTGCCCTTCCCGGGAAAGCTGCGCTTCGCAGGCGAAGCGGCGGCCGAGCAGGCGCGAGCGCAGCAGGCGCGCGCGTCCGACGTGGCATGGGACGTCCGCGCCCGCGCCGCGATGGCGTTCTACGAGCTGTACGCGCTCGACCGGTCGCTCGCCGTCGCGCGCGGAACGCTGCGCCTGCTGCAGGATCTCGGCGAATCCGCGCGGACGATGTATGCGGTGGGTGAGGGGCGCCAGGCGGACGTGCTGCGCGCGCAGGTCGAGATCGCGCGGATGGAAGAGGAGATCATCCGGATGGAGGTGGAGCGCGTCTCCGCCGCGGCGCTGCTGAACGGGCTGCTCGGGCGCGCCGACGATGCGCCGGTGGCCTCGCCCCTCCTGGCGGCGTTCCCCGACTCGCTGCCGCGGCTCGCGGCGCTCACCGCGGAAGCCGAGTCCCGGCGCCCGATGGTGGCGGCGGGCGAGGCGGAGGTGCGCGCGGCGGACGCGTCGCTCCGGCTCGCCCGGCGCGAGATCTGGCCCGACCTGGAGCTGGGCGTCCGCTACGGCCAGCGGCCGATGGACGGCGGCACCGACCGGATGCTCAGCCTCATGCTCGGCGTGAACGTGCCGGTCTTCGCCGGCCGGCGGCAGCTCGCCATGCGGCGCGAGGCGGAGGCGATGCGCGCGATGGCGACGGCGGACCTCGCCGCGATGCGCGCCGAGACGCGGGGGCGCGTGGCCCAGCTCTACGCGGCCGCGGGGCGATCGCAGCGCCTCGCCGACCTCTACCGCACGACCATCCTCCCGCAGGCGGAGACGACCGTGGCGTCGGCGCTCGCCGCGTATCGCGTGGGGAGCGTGGATTTCATGACGCTCCTCGACGACCGGATGACCGTCAACGACTACCGGCAGGCGCTGTACCGCCTCGACGCGGAACGGGGGGTGGCGCTCGCCGAGCTGGAGATGCTGGTCGGCCGCGAGCTGCTGGATCCGGCCGCCGTCGCCCGCGAACCCGGAGCCACCCGATGACCCCCGACACGCCGCCGCTCGCGCCCTCTCCCTTCGGAACGCCTCGCCTTTCGGCCCGGACGCGCGCGCTCGGGTTCGGCGCCGTGCTGCTCGCCGCGGTCGCCGCGGCCTGGGCGCTCACGCGGGATGCGACCCCGCCGCCGTCCGCCCCGGCGCACGTGCACGGCGCGGAGTCCGCCGGCGATGCGATGCCGGTGACGCTCGGGCCGGAAGACCAGCAGCGCATCGGCGTCACCTTCGCCGCCGTCGAGCGGGCGGCGCTCGACCGGGAGGTCCGCACGGTGGCGCAGGTGACGTTCGACGAGACCCGCGTGCGCGCGATCGCCCCGCTCGTCGAAGGGTGGGTGGAGCGGCTCTCCGTCGATTTCACCGGCCAGGTGGTGCGGCCGGGCGATCCGCTCTTCACGATCTACTCGCCGATGATCGTCGCGGCACAGGAGGAACTGCTGCTCGCGCGGAAGCTCGCGGGCGACGTGGCGGGCGGCACCGCCGGCGCGGCGCGCGGCGCCGCCGACCTGCTCGACGCGGCGCGCCGGCGGCTCAGGTACTGGGGCGTCGCGGACCGCGAGATCCGCGACATCGAGGCGAGCGGCGACGTGCGCCGCACGGTGACGCTCCGCTCGCCGTACGGAGGCGTGGTGATCGAGAAGGGTGTCGTGGCGGGGCAGCGCGTCATGCCGGGCGACGTCGCATACCGGATCGCCGACCTCAGCCGGATCTGGCTCGAGGGGGAGGTGTTCGAGCGCGACCTCCCCGCCGTGCGGCTCGGCCTCCCGGTGCGGGCCGAGTTCACCGCCCTCCCGGGCGAGGCGCGCTCGGGACGCGTGACGTACATCTACCCGACCGTCGATCCCGAGACCCGCACCGCGCGGATCCGGGTCGAGCTCGCGAATCCGGGCCTCGCGCTCAAGCCCGGGATGTACGCCACGATCCGCTTCGCGGCGCCGTCGGAGCCGGTGCTCTCGGTGCCGCGCTCGGCCGTGCTCTCGACCGGCGAGCGTCACCTCGTCTTCCTGCGCGGCGACGCGGGCCAGTTCATCCCGCGCCTCGTGACACTCGGGCTCGCCACCGACGAGCGCGTCACGGTGCTCTCGGGCGTGGCCGCGGGCGATACGGTCGTCGCGTCCGGCACCTTCCTGGTGGACGCCGAGTCGAACCTCGGCACGCTGATGGGGGGGATGGGCAACATGCCGGGCATGGACATGACCGCGCCGACGCGCCCGGGCGAGACGCCGCCGCCGGCCACGGGCGCCGATTCGCACGCGGCGCACCGCGCCGGGGAGTGAGCGATGCTGACGCGCGTCATCGAGTGGTCGGTCCGGAACCGCCTCCTCGTCTGGCTCTTCACCGTCGCAGCCATCGGGCTCGGCATCCACGCCGTGCGGCAGACGCCGCTCGAGGCGCTGCCCGACCTGAGCGACGTGCAGGTGATCATCGAGGCGGCGTACGGCGAGCAGGCGCCGCGCATCGTCGAGGACCAGGTCACCTATCCGATCGCAGCCGAGATGCTGAAGGTGCCGGGGGCGCGCACCGTCCGGGGCTACTCGTTCTTCGGCGTCTCGTTCGTGTACGTGATCTTCGAGGACGGCACCGACCTCTACTGGGCGCGGAGCCGCGTGCTCGAGTACCTGAACGGGATCCAGGGCCGGCTCCCCGCGAGCGTCACGCCGTCGCTCGGGCCCGACGCCACCGGGCTCGGCTGGATCTTCCAGTACTCGCTCGAGGACACGACGGGGCGGCTCGACCTCGCCGCGCTGAGGAGCCTGCAGGACTGGCACCTCCGCTACGCGCTCACGGCGGTGCCGGGCGTGTCGGAAGTCGCGTCGATCGGGGGGTTCGAGAAGCAGTACCAGGTGGATCTCGACCCCGCGCGGCTGCAGGGATACGGCATCCCGATCACGCGCGTGATGGCGGCGATCCAGAACGCCAATGCCGACGTGGGGGCGATGGTGCTCGAGCTGAGCGAGCGCGAGTACATGGTGCGCGGGCTCGGCTACCTCGAGTCGATCGGGGACATCGAGAACGTCATGGTCGGCGCCACCGCAGGAGGCACGCCGATCCGGGTGGCGGAGCTGGGCGAGGTGGGCGTGGGGCCGGCGGTGCGGCGCGGCGTGGCCGACCTCGACGGCCGCGGCGACGCGGTCGGCGGGATCGTGGTCATGCGGTTCGGCGAGAACGCGCTCGCGACGATCGAGCGGGTCAAGGCGAAGCTCGCCCAGGTGCAGGGGAGCCTCCCTCCGGGCGTGGTGATCCGGCCGGTCTACGACCGGAGCGAGCTGATCCGGCACGCGATCCGCACGCTGCGCGACAAGCTGATCGAGGAGAGCATCGTCGTCGCCCTCGTCTGCATCGTCTTCCTGCTGCACGCGCGCTCGGCGCTCGTCGCGATCCTCACGCTGCCGGTGGGCATCCTCATCGCGTTCGTCGCGATGCGCCGGGTGGACGTGGGGGCCGACATCATGTCGCTCGGCGGCATCGCCATCGCCATCGGCGCCATGATCGACGCCGCCATCGTGATGATCGAGAACATGCACAAGCATCTCGAGCGCGCGGTCGAGGCGGAGGAACGGGCCCGGGGGCTCGTGCCGGACCCGCGGTCGCTCGACACCCGCGTCCTCGGCACCGCGCGGCGCTGGGAGGTGGCGGTCGAGGCGGCGCGCGAAGTGGGTCCGGCGCTCTTCTTCTCGCTCCTCATCATCACCGTCTCGTTCATCCCGGTCTTCGCCCTCGGCGGCCAGGAGGGGAGGCTCTTCGAGCCGCTCGCATTCACCAAGACCTTCGCGATGGCCGCGGCGAGCCTCCTCTCGGTGACGCTGGTGCCGGTGGCGATGGGCGTCTTCATCACGGGACGCATCTATCGCGAGCGGGCGAACCCGATCAACCGCGGCCTCGTCCGGGCCTACCGCCCGATCCTCACGGCCGTCCTGCGCCACCGCTGGGGCGTCATCGGCGCGGCGCTCGTGGCGCTGGTCCTGACGTGGGTGCCGTGGGCCCGGCTCGGCAGCGAGTTCATGCCGCCGCTCGGCGAAGGCACGATCCTCTACATGCCGACGACGCTGCCCGGGATCAGCATCGCGCGGGCGCGCGAGATGCTGCGGATCCAGGACGGCATCCTCAAGCAATTCCCCGAGGTCCGGCACGTGTGGGGGAAGGCGGGCCGGGCGGAGACGTCCACCGATCCGGCCGGGCTCGACATGTTCGAGACGACGATCACCCTGCGGCCGGAGGCGGAGTGGCGGCCGGGCATGACGTACGACCGCCTCGTCGCGGAGATGGACTCGGCGGTGCGGATGCCGGGCATCACGAACGCGTGGACGATGCCGATCCAGGGCCGGAACGACATGCTGGCCACCGGCATCCGTACGCCGGTGGGCATCAAGGTGTTCGGCCCTGACCTCGCCGAGCTCGAGCGGCTCGGGAAGGAGATCGAGCGCGTGGTGCAGGCGGTGCCGGGCACGCGAAGCGCCTTCGCGGAGCGCGCCGTCTCGGGGTACTACCTCGACATCGACATCGACCGTGCCGCGGCGGCGCGCCACGGGCTCAACGTGGGCGACGTGCAGACGGTGATCGCGACGGCGGTCGGCGGCATGACGATCACCCGGACGGTGGAGGGGCGCGAGCGGTACGGGGTGCGCATCCGGTATCCGCAGGAGCTGCGCGACACGCCCGAGCGGCTGGCCTCGGTGCTGGTGCCCGCGACGCACGCGCCGGCCACGTCAGCAGGAGCGCCGGACCCGATGGACGCGATGGGGGGCGGCGGCGGGGCCTCCGCCGCTGCGGGTGGCAGCGCATACGTGCCGCTCGGCCAGGTGGCGACCATCCGGCAGGTGGCGGGGCCGATGGTCGTCCGCACCGAGGACGCGGTCCCGACCGCCTGGGTCTACGTGGACGTGGCCGGGCGCGACGTGGGCGGCTACGTGGCCGACGCGCAGCGCGCAGTCCGCGACCAGGTGACGCTCCCCACCGGCTACTCGATCGTCTGGAGCGGTCAGTACGAGTACATGCAGCGCGCCGCCGAGACGCTGCGGCTCGTCGTCCCGGCGACGCTGGCCATCATCTTCCTCCTCCTCTACTTCAACTTCCGGAGCGTGGGAGAGACACTCATCGTGATGCTCTCCCTTCCGTTCGCCCTCGTCGGGGGGATCTGGTTCATCTGGCTGCTCGGCTACAACTGGTCCGTGGCGGTGGCGATCGGCTTCATCGCGCTCGCGGGCGTGGCGGCGGAGACGGGCGCATGGTCGCCCGGGACGCGGCGCACGGCGTCGCCCGCCCGGCCACGCCGCTCACGACGTTCCTGCTCGGCTACGCCGTGGCTCGCGGGACCGTCGACCTCGACGAGGGGATGCGCCGCACGAGCGCGCTCGCCGTCGGCTGGGAGGAGCGCTCCGGTGCGCTCGGCGGCACGGAGGCCTGACGTGCC
>JBLNHD010000103.1:0-7835 GCA_050268825.1 Gemmatimonadota bacterium | reverse complement strand
GGACTGCTCCGGTTCGCCTCGGCGCTGATAGCCTAGCCGGCCTTCCACGACGGTAAAGACCTCGGCTTGGAGGTAATGCACATGCATCGGTGGGCCGGCCCCGGGCTGGGTGACGTTGGCCCCCTCGAGGCGGTCTCCCTTTGGACTCGGCACCCGTCGCAGGAACGTGATCCGCTCGCCCGCGCCGTTGTCGATGGTGTGGGGGTAACTGTATCGATTCATAGCATCCCGGTCGCCTTACCGGCCCTCCTGTGACGGCCGGGCCTCAAGGGAAGAAGCCGCTTCCATCATGACCGGCCGAGCGGCGCTACCTTTGCCCCTCCCCCCCAAACGCGAGGCACCATGCGGACGGCTGTCGCATCACTTGCGGTTGCACTGGTCCTGAGCGCCGCGCCGCTCTCATCCCAGGAGTACGGCCCGGCGCCCGACGCCGCGACCCGGCGCGAGATCCTTGGGATTCGCGAGCAGGCGTGGCGCACCTGGTTCGCCAACGATCGCGCCGGTTTCGAACGCGTGGTCCCGGATGAGCTCATTGCGCTCGGGTGGGACGGCGGACCCTGGGGCGATCGGAAACAGACTCTCGGCGACATGACCGACTTCGCGACGAGCGAAATGCGGCTCACCACGCTCGAGTTTCCGCAGAACGTCTTCCAGCAATACGGCGACGCCGTGATTCTCTACACCCGATTCCGCCTGGTTCTCACCGACAAGGATGGTGCCGCCCACGAGACGTCGGGGCGCGGCACTGAGATCTTCGTGCGGCGGAACGGACGCTGGATCCACACCGGATGGCATCTCGACAAGGTCGCGAACTAGCGCCACCCGCTCGAATGCGGTACCAGCTCGAGCGTCCGCGTCTCTCGCGCCGGCTCCGCAAATCCGAGCACCCATTTCTCGGAGGCTCTGGTCGGATACTTCTCGGCGAAGGCCCGGGAGATCGCATGCCGGAGCCGGTCGCTCCGAACCCGGCGGGCCTGCACGGGCAACTCGCGCTCGCCTGCGGAAATGGATCCGGCCGGCTCCGCGAGAAATGCATGGTACCAGCCCGTCGGCTTGCCGTTCCAGGAGCGGACGAAGACCCGCCGCTCGACCACGACGACCCATACCCCGGTATAGCGGTGCTCCGTGCCGGAGCGGACGCCGAGTATCTTCGCCGCGTGGAGCAACGCGAGATCCGATTCGGAGAAGCGGGCCGCCGCGGCACCCTCCCTTCCCATGTCAGCTCAGGGAACGACGTCGGCACTCAGCGGGGAGCGCGCAGCGCCGCCTTCAGAGCGGCCTCGACCATCGCGAGCTCCACGGCCCCGAGCGGCTGGATGGGCGGCCTCGGCGCACCCCCCGGAAGGCCGAGACAATCGAGCGCGGCCTTGATGCCGGGCACGCTGTACCGGCCTACGATCGCCTTGTGCAGGTCGGCGGCCCGGGCCTGGACGCGCACGGATTCCTCCCGCTCGCCCGACTGCCACAGCCGGTAGATCTCCGTGCACTCGTGCGGAGCGATCGCGGCGAGGGCGAGGATGCCCGCGCAGGCGCCTGCGTCGAGCGCGTCGCGCAGCACGGCCGCGGTGCCGACGATGACGGCGAACCCCGGACGGCACGTCCGCTCGAGCTCGGCGAGCGCGGTTACCTCCCCTGATGAGTCCTTGACCCCGACGATGTTGGGATGCTCGGAGAGCTTCGCAATCAGGGGCAGGTCGAGGTCGACCGATCGGAACGGCACGGGCACCTGGTAGAGGATGACGGGAACCGGCGAGGCATCGGCCACGCGCGTATAGTGATCGAGCAGCGCGGCTGACGTCATCAGCGATCGGAAGAACCCGGGCGGCTGCACGAGCACCGCATCGGCACCCGCCGCCGCCGCATCCCGGCTCAGGCGGATCGCGGCCCGCGTGGACTCGGCGCCGGCGCCCGCGAGCAGCAGGCGGTAGCCCAGCAAGTCGCGCGCGGCGGCTAGCATGCCGGCGCGTTCGCCCTCGCCGACGAGCACCCCTTCCCCGGTCGAGCCGAAGAGCACGAGCCCCGCGAGCGGCGCGTCGAGGAGGAACTCGGCATTCGCCCGGAAAGCGTCGACGTCAACCTCCCCGGTCGCGTCGGCGAACGGCGTGGTCACGGCTGCGAAGATGCCTTTCAACTCCATGCGCCATGCTCCGAAGCTGTTGTGGTCAGTGAGACTGCCGGAGTGAACTTATCGATCACGGCGGCGCTGGGCCATGCGTCTGGCGCCCGGCCGCGCGGCGTCGTACCATAGACGCCTTCCTCCCCACATCCTTATGCCGGGAACTGCCGATGCCCACCCGCCGCCTCTTCGTGTCGCTGCTCGGCGCCCTCTCGGCGTCCGCCGCCTTCCGCCCACTGCTCGGCGCCTCGCTGCCCGGCGGGGAGGCTCGGACCGACCCGGAACGCTGGGACCTGCGCTGGCTCGATTCGCTGCGCGGACGGCACCGGCAGGTGTTCGACTGCGGGCCGATCGAGGATCGTCCGCCGATGCGCATCGTGGCCAACTGGCTGGACGCGCACCGGGACATCTACGGGCTCGAGTATCCGAAGGTGAACGCGGTGCTCGGCATCGCGAACAGCGCCTTCCCCATCAACGCATCGCATGCCCTCTGGGAGAAGTACCAGCTCGGCGAGCGATGGAAACTCAAGGCCCCGAACTCCCAGGAATGGGCCACGCACAACTTCTTCTACGATCCGCCGGCCGGCTCGCCGCTGGCCCGCATGGGAGTCAGAACGCTCCAGTCCAGAGGCGCCATCTTCTGGCAATGCAACAACGCGCTGCGGGGCATTGCGGAGCGGCTCGCCCAGGCCACGAGCCAGGTCGCCGAGCCGGTCTACGCGGAGTTGCGCGCCGGACTCAATCCCGGAGTGGTCCTGGTCCCCGCGCACACGATGGTCATCGGGCTCGCGCAGGAGCGAGGGTGCGCGTACGAGAAACTATGACCGATTGGATGCCGTCCGCCGCGCGAGGTCCACGACCAGCGGTGCGGGAGCGAACGCAGTGGGGGCGCGGCGGGGTCTGGCGGATCGACATCAGCGGCTGAGGCCGCCGTTGCATCTGATCTCGCCAGCCGTTTCCCGCGGGCGTTCGAGGCTGTCGGCCGGGGTAACGGGCACCGGCGTCCCCGCGGCACCGCTCGGCTCGTCCCCCCGCCGCAGCTCATCCGCGGCGAGGCACCGCGCCGTGAGCACCTGCGTCCTTCCGTAGGATCGGACTGGAGCGCACGCAGCACAGAGCGCAAGCATGAGGAGAGCGATCAGGTCAACGAACCCGGAAGGAGTGCGGAATGTCATCGTGACCTTCCCTCCTGGAATCAGAGACATCAGCCTTGGCCGGCATGCTTCGCTCGATCCGGCCATGCCGCGCGGCATCGCAGGCCACGATCCGCCTTCAAGGTGGAGCTACGGATCGGGGCGCGCCAAACCCGAAACGGTGGTCAGCGCCGAAAACCTCGGACCCTGCCAACTCGAGCTCCAGCACCGGGAGCTCGCGCATCACCCCGAGCACGGGCGCGGGCACCGTCCCGACTCGAAACGCACCGCAGCGCTCGTAGAACCCCGCCGCGTGCGGGTCCGATTCGATCCGGACCCTCGTCGATCCCGACCGCATTGCCTCCTCGGAGATCCTCGCGAACAGCGTCCGCCCGATCCCCTTCCCGTGGCTCGCCGGGTCCACCCACAGGTGCTCGAGCTCGTGGTGCGCTCCGGCGTGGCCCATGGCTGCGAACCCGACGACCGCTTCCGGAAACTCGGCCACGAGGACGGTGTGTCCGACGACATATTCCGCCGTGATCGTGAGCGCCGGGCGCCAGGCCTCGAGCCACCCGGGCGGGTATCCCCAGTGCGCCTTCGCGCGCTGAGCGATCGCCGAGAGGACGGGGGCGTCGGACGGGACCGCGGGACGGACTGTCAGCGAGGGCATCCGGTGGGCATCACACTCGGCGTGCGCGGTCCACCTCGGCGCCACTCACCTCGCGCTGAACGCCGACGTCGGGCCGCGACCCCGTCACCATGCCCTTCACGACCTCGAAGAGCACCACGGGCTGCGGCTTGTCGAGCTTGAGGTAGACTACCGATTCGACATCCACCAGGATGAGCGCCAGCCGCGGATCGTCGGGTCCGCCATCGCGCTCGCCCCCCATGTCTCCGAACCACGCCTTCCAGTCCCGGCGATACAGCTCGTGAATGAGCCGCCGATCCTGCGTGACCTTCGCCGTGCCGCTCACCGACACCCACTCGCGCGTCCGGTTCTTGTAGTACGCGAGGTTGACCTGTGGATCGAATGCGAGCTCATCCAGCTTGTTCGACTCGATATCGGTCACGAACCAGAGATCGCTTCCCTCGGCCTGCGTCTGGGTGGCCATCGGGCGCGAGACCAGACGTCCGTCCCGGCGGCGGGTGGTAAACATGGCGATCTCGATGCCCTCGATGAGGCCGTACAGCTCGTCGAGCTTCTTCTCGGTGGTGACGGGTTCCGCGTCGGGCATAGGGGATCGGCTCATGGCAGGCACCTCGCGTGAAAGGAGTGGATGAATGCTCCTCGCACGCTGGCCGTTCATTCGGAAATGCGAAAGGACGCGGGTCACAATTCGGGCTACCGTCGGCGGCCCGTTCCCCCGGATCGCCACGCGACACCCCGCGCGATCTGACTCAGCAGCAGGCGTGCAGCCGCCGGAGCACGCGCTTCACCGGGTCCCAGGCAAGCACCACCGTGGTCTCGAAGCCGTAGGCGAAAGAGACCTGTGCGGCCGGCGGCTGTCGCAGGATGGTGGAGTCCACCGGATTGGCCATGGTGACGTAGGAGACCCGGTCGAACGGCTCGACTTCGACGCTCGCCAGCGCGCGCTCGAAGCGGCTCCGCACATATCTCGCGCGTGCAGCGCTGTCCGCGAGCGGGGGTGGATCGACGAGCTCGTACTCGCTGGACCACTCCTCTCGCCACCGCACCTCGCCGTCCGCACGGAACGTGAGCGCAACCCGCAGGCTGTCGGGGTCGCGGCCGGTGGCACGAAGCTCCACCGTGTCAGCCTGGCCGTCGCCCGTGAAGTCGAGTGTGCGCTCGCGGCCGAACCACACCACGTCGGCTGCCGGTGCGTCTGGTGTCGTCGGGGGCTTCTCCGGGCGGTCAGGGGCGCAGGCCGCGAAGACGAGGAACGCGAGGGCCCGCCACCGCGCGGCCGCGCCATCAGCGCTCACTGGCCGACCGGCGGCTGCCAGAGCTCGACCTTGTTGCCTTCCGGATCGAGGACCCACCCGAACTTCCCGAATTCCGAGTCGTCGGTCCGGTCGACGACATTGCAGCCTTCCGCGCGGAGGACCTCCAGAAGCGCCGCGAGATCCGCCACGCGGTAATTGACCATGAAAGGTGCGGTCCCGGGTGCGAAATAGTCGCTCTCCGCGCGATTGATGGACCAGACGGTGGTTCCGCCCACCGGCCGGCCTTCACTGTCCGTCCAGGAGAAGGTCGCGCCACCCCAGTCCTGCACGTCGATGCCGAGGTGGCGGCGATACCAGGCGCGGAGCGCCGGCGCGTCGTGGGCCTTGAAGAAGATGCCGCCGATGCCTGTGACTCGCGTCATGAACCCTCCCGAGGCATTGATGAGAAGTGGGATCCGGCGAAGGAGCGCTGCCGCTTCACCGCGAAGCGTCTGCGTCCGGCTCCTGCGGGGGGCGAGGGAGCCAGCAGGATTTCCCTCGGTACCACCGTCCATCGCTGCGCAGCAGGCCCATGGAGGCGTCCGCCCGCGCATTGCCGTCGAGCGGCCGGATGTTCCACCCGATCTGCACGGCCAGCTGCTGGCTCCATTCGCGCACAGCCGCAAAGGAAAACACCTCCGATTCGTCGTCGAACTCGACGAGGATCCGCGATTCGGGCGCCAGCCCGAGTTGACGCGCGACGTCTTCGAGAATGACGCCGAAGTTGCTGAAGGTCTTCTCCGCCCATCGCCGCCGCTCGCCGCTCAGCTCATCGAGGAGGAGGAGCGCCACCGAGCCGCGAATGGTCGTCGGCGCCAGCAGCGCCGGCGACGAGAGGCCGGCGAGGAAGGACGCGACCTCCTCACGACGAACCAGCTTCCACGAGGGGATGAATGTGTAGGCATCCCGGCCAACCTGCAGGGCGCCCGCCGGAGCACTCGCCCGCAGCAGGTGCGCCGATGCCTCCTCGAACCGGAGCAGGGTGCAGGCCAGCCGGGCGGCTTCCGCCCGGAGATCGTCGCTGCCCCCGGTCAGATCCTGCATGCGATCCCTCGCATGCTCACATCGTCCCCGCTGAGGCCGGGCGGTAGAGCAGTCCGATCACCGTGCCCACGACGGTCCATTCGATGAAGTACGCGCCCGCCTGCAGCAGCATCAGGGTCGTGCCCATGTTGAAATTGACGTAGTTGTGCACCACGAAGGCGCAGACGACGAAGACGCCGATGAGCACCCCGAAGCGCACGCCCTCGGCGATGCCGGCGGGCCGGCTGCTCCGGGCGTAGAGTACGGCCAGGACGAGGATCGCCACGAAGATGGCGAGCATGATCGCGGGCATGCGCGACATCTGCTCCTCGGGCGAGCGGAAGAGGGCGGCATGCTTCCGGCCCTCGTTCACCAGCTGGGGCACGAGCATGAACATCGCGAACCCCGTCATGAAATAGGCGACGGTGCCGGCGACCGACGCGAGCGCGATCCGACCGAAGTTCATGGCGCCTCCGTGGGGTTGGGTCCTCGCCGAGCGATTGAATCGATGGACATGGATCCGGTAGTGCGCCGAACCGTCATGCCGATTTCATGGTCCCGACATCCTCCCGGCAATTCGCCGCCACGTCCTTCCCCTAACATGGACGCGTCGCGCAACCGGAGCCGTCGATGGACAGCACCTCGCCGGGTAGACTCGATGCCGAGATGAACGTCACGCCGATGATCGACGTCCTGCTGGTCCTGCTCATCATCTACATGACGAGCATCGGCATCCGGAAGGCGATCCCTGCAACGCTACCTGAACCGGCCGCCGCACCCACCGCCGATGCGACCCAGATCGTTCTGGAGCTCGACGCCGACGGCGGTCTTGCGCTCAACGGGCAGCCGGTGCCGGCGGATGCGCTCGAGGCTACCCTCCGCGCCGTCTACGGCGACCGCCCGGCGAAGCTCCTGTTCATCCGCAGCTCGGGGAGACGCACGTATCAGGAGGTCATCGATGCCATGAACGTGGCGCGGGAAGCCGGCGTTCAACTCATCGGCATCCTGCCCGCGGGCGGGCGGTGAGCCGCGTGGGGCGAGCCCCGCCGGGATGATCGAGTGGCGCGGGCCGATCGCTCGCGATCGTGCGGCCGGGTGAAGCCCCTCGGCGCCCGCACGGCGCGCCGCACGTACATGTCGAGATAGAGCAGGACCGGTGTCGCGAGGCCGGGGTACGTGACTTCGTACTTGTCGAGCAGGCTCGGTGGCGAGCCGTAGGGACAGCAGCTCCCCAGGCGCCTGAACGTCACCGGCTGCCCCGCCGGTCCGCGGAGCGACCGCAGGAACTCGCGCTCGTTGCGCGGTCCGCGTTCGAACCCGCCGCCCACCTGGATGCTCGGCGAAAGCGAAGTCATAAAGCCAACGGGTCAGGGCGCGCCACCTGTTCGTTTGCGTGTGCCGCTCAAGCCGGCTTCAGGAATACACGATTTGTATCTGGTCTTCAGAAATCCTGAGGCTAAAACCGACATGTTCTTGTTTGCGCTCATGACTGCGACGTTTGAGGCTGGGAAATAGTACCGTATTGGTACTAATAAAGCTCGTTTCCGAGATTAATCGTGATCTATCTGATGATGGTTTCCCTGCTTTTGCAGACGGTCGCGAGCTCCCCTGGAGCCCCT
>JBLNHD010000102.1:0-7787 GCA_050268825.1 Gemmatimonadota bacterium | reverse complement strand
GACGAAATTCCTCGCCAGGGCGCCGGGGGACGGCGGATTGCCTTCGTCCATCCGAAAGCCACGGCGGGCATCCTCCTCGAGCTTACTGAATAAACACCCGAGGGTTCCCGTCAGCCGTCGGCGTTCTCGTCGCAGTTGCCGTCCGGTCCGCCGAGGAGCGCCAGGTCGATGGAATTCACGAGCCAGTCCCCGGGCTCGGATCGGATCACGGTGAACGGGACCGTCTTGACGCAGTCCCCGCGACGGAACTCGACCTGCACGATCCGGCGGTTGGCATCGGCGCCGTCCTGGGCGTTCGACATGAGCCGATGGCGCCGATCCCGCAGGTACGCCTGCATGATGATGATCCGGCGCTCGTAGTCGTTCGGCTGGCCGGTCCGCGCCGCCGATCCCTTGGCGGTGCCCCACAGTTCGGCCATCTTGGCGAGATTGCTGTCCGCCACCGCTTCGAGGAACTGCTGCACGGCGGCTTCGGCGTTCGCCGCCGGCTCGGGCTGCCGGTTCTGGGCAACGGACGAGGTGGCATTGCCCCCGCACGCGGCGAGGGTGAGGGCCGCAGCCAACAGCCAGCGCTGAGTCAAGCGAAGCTCCGTGTCAAAGGTCTCAAGCGAAGATAACCGGGCGGAAAACCCCCGAACACCCATGCGGATGCGCCTCTACGTCAATATCGACCATGTGGCCACGCTGCGCGAAGCACGCCGGACCGATGAGCCGGATCCGGTCGAGGCCGCGCGCATCGCCGAAGGCGCCGGAGCGGACGGGATCACGGCCCACCTCCGCGAGGATCGCCGGCATATCCACGACCGCGACGTGGAAGCGCTTGCAATCTCCGTGCGCGGGGTCTTCAATCTCGAGCTCGCCACGAGCCCCGATATCGTGGCCCTCGCCTGCCGGCTCCGTCCTTTCCAGGCGACGCTCGTCCCCGAGCGGCGGGAAGAAGTCACGACCGAGGGTGGGCTCGACCTCCGTCAGCCGGGCTCCCGGCTGGCCGACGCCGTCGCGCGGCTCTCCGCGGCCGGCGTCCGGGTAAGCCTGTTCATCGATCCGGATCCGGCCGCCATCGAGGCGGCGCGTCGGATGATGGTGCCAGCGGTCGAACTGCACACCGGCCGGTACGCCCACACGTGGCGCCAGGGGAACGGCGCCCTCGACGAACTGCGGCAGGCCGCCCGGCTCGGGCGGGAGGCGGGACTCGCCGTACACGCGGGTCACGGACTCACCCGTTCGAACGTCGCGCCCGTGGCCGCGATTGCGGAGATCGAGGAGCTCAACATCGGGCACAGCATCGTGAGTCGATCGATCTTCGTCGGGTTCGGGACGGCCGTCGCTGAAATGCGAGCGGCGATCGACGCAGCCCGTCCGCCGTCGCGGGACGGCTGATTACCTTTCGCTCCGAGCCTCAATGACCAGACCTCACGGCACCGCGGATTTCTTCGCGCTCGAAGCGGGCGACTGTCTCGACCGCCTGGAGCAGGCGATCACCCATCCCGAGGGCCCGCGCGCGGACGACATGCTGCGCGCCGCCCGCGCGCTGCGCGGCTCGGCCCTGATGGCGAGCCAGGCGGGCGTTGCGCGGGCAGCGGCCGGGTTCGAAGGCCTGGCGCGCGCGGTGCGTGACCGCGGCCTCGCCTGGGATGCGTCCGTACGCGAGCGCAGCGCTCAGGGGGTGGACGAGCTCCGGCATCTCGTCCGGCGTGCACGGGAATGGACCGACGCGGACACGACGCGGGCCGGCCGCCTCGCTGCCGGCCTCGATGCACTGGCAGGGAGCTCCTCCGGCGACGTCCTCCGCCCCGGCGGGGCGCCGGCGCCGGGCACGGCCAACACCGGGGTGCGGGCGTTCGTGGCCCGCGAGGGGGCGCTCATCGCGAGCGCGCTCGATCGCGCCGCGCGCGCGCTCGAAGCCGCGCCTGAGTCACGCGAGCCGCTCTATGCGGTGCTCCGGCGCATGCAGTCGCTTCGCGGCCTCGCCGAGATCGCCGACCTGCCTCCACTCCCCGAGATCCTCGACGGTATCGAGCTCGCCGTCGGCGACCTCACTCGCCTCTTTGCCCCGCCCCCCGGCGTCTCCGAGGTGCTGGACGCCGCGGCCGCTGCGCTCACACGCATCTCGCGTGACGTCACCGAGCACGGGCGGCCGCAGGGCGATCCCCCCGAGGCCCGCGCCTTCACCGAAGGCCTTCTCCGCGCCTTCGCGGCAGAGGCGGACGTGGTGCCCGTCGAATCGCTGTATCGCGAAGGGGATCCCGAGCCGATGCAGCGCTCGACCGCCCAGCCGCAGTTCGCGCCCCCGGCGGCCCTCGGCATCGTCGAGATGGTGAGCTACGGCGAGCACCTGGCGCAGGCGGCCGACCGGATTGCCGGCGCATCGCAGGGCTCGGCACGCGACCTCCGGCTGTACACGCTCGTCGGCACCTTCCGCTCCGTGGCCGTGCCCGGCAGCGATCCGGTGTCCCCCGCCCTCGCGAGCTTCGGCCGCGCGGCGCGCGAGGCGATCGGCACCGGGCGGGCGGCCAGAGACCCGGGATCCTTCGCGGAGGCGCTCCGTGAGGCGGGCCACGTCCTCAGAAGCCTTGCGGAAGGGGCCGAACACGCCGAGGCGGGGCAGCGCCTCGGAGAGCTGGCGGAGCGAATCGGCGGCAGGCCCCAGCCAGCGCCCGCGCGGATGGAAACCGCTCCGGCGCCCGCGCCGTTGGCCGTACCAGCGGAAGCCGGCCCCCCGGCCGTCACCCCCGCTCCGCCGGTCGAGGCCGCGGACCTCGGCCCGCCTGCCGGGGAGGTGATCCCCACCGCGGCGGCACCTGCGCCCGAACCCGAGCCGATCGCCATCGAGGCCCTCGCCTATGACGGCGAGAGCATCTTTGCCGCGGACGTTCAGCCGATCGCCGCACTCGCTCCAGCCGGACGCATCGGGCTCGAGCGCGGCTTCGACCGCTATCGTGAGCTCCTTGCACAGCCGGCCACTGCTTCGCAGGCGGCGCCAGAGTCCGATACCCGTCTCCCGGCCGCTGGCGACGATGTCGTCGACATCGCCTCGCTCTGCTATTCGGGCCGTCGGGCGCTCGAGCGGGCTGCGGAGATCCGCGCGGAGATCGCCCGGCAGGCCCGGGACGGGCGGGACTTGAGCGGCGTGGAGCCGCTCGTGCGCGAGCTGCTCGACCTCGTGCCCCTCGCCCTCGCCGGGTGACGTGACCGCGTCCGCGCGGCGCCTCGGGATGGGGCTCGCCGGTGTCGCCATTTCGGTGGCGGCACTCTGGTGGGTGCTCGCGGATGTGCAGTGGAGTGAAGTGCGGGGTCACATTGCGGATGCGCGCCTCATGCCGCTCTTCGCCACCGTGGTGGCGGCGACCGCGACCTTCCCCCTCCGGCTGCTGCGCTGGCAGTACCTCCTTCGCCGCGAGGATGGCTCGGCGATTTCGCTGGGCCCGCTCTGGCACGCCGTCGCCATCGGCTTCATGGCCAACAATATCCTGCCCTTCCGCATGGGCGAGGTCATGCGCTCGCTCTCGGCGAGCCGGCTTGCGAACGTGCGCTTCACCGCCGCGTTCTCGTCGGTGGCGGTGGAACGGGTCTTCGATGGCCTCACGGTCGTCGGACTCCTCGTGATCTCGCTCTTCGCCGCGGGACTGCCGGCCGGGGTGGAGGTCGCGGGCGTGCCCGTGACGCGCACCGCAACCATCGCGGGCCTCGCCATGGGTGCGGCGCTGCTGATGGCGCTCGTGGTGGTCGCCTTCCCGGCGTTGGCGGAGCGTGTCATCACCGCCGTGATTCCCTCGCGCGCCCTGGCGGAGCGCCTCGTGCACATCGTCGAGGGTCTGCGGCACGGGCTGTCCGTGCTTCGCTCCCCCGGCCGCGCGACGATGGTCGTGGCGATGTCCCTCGTGCTCTGGCTGGTGAATGCGCTGTCGTTCTACCTCGCGTTCAAGGCGTTCGGCATTCCTGCCAATTTCGCGGCGGCGCTGCTGCTGCAGGGAATCCTGGTCTTCGGCATCGCCGTCCCGACCACCCCCGGCTACGTGGGGGTGTTCGAAGGCGCGATCAAGGCGGTCCTGCTCGTGCTGGGCGTCGGCGCCGATCACGCCGTGGCCTATGCGCTCACGTACCACGTGACGACTTTCGTCCCCATCGTCCTGCTCGGCGTCTGGTCGCTCATCCGGACGTCGCTCTCGCTCGAGGAAATCCGGGAGGCTCCTTCGACGTGAGCGCCGAGTCGGTGCGGGTGCCGGCGCCTGCCAAGGTCAACCTCTTCCTCCGCGTCCTGGCGCGGGAATCCGACGGCTATCACGGGGTCGAGACGCTCTTCTGCCTGCTCGATCTCGCCGACACGATCGAAGCGACGCGCAGCGACACGCCGGGCGTCACGCTCGACGTCGAGGGCGGGATCGACACCGGGCCCGCGGAGGACAACCTCGCCGCGCGCGCGGCACACGCGGTCCTCGACGCCACCGGTCGTCCCTTCGGCGTGCACCTGCGGCTCTCCAAGCGGATTCCGGCACGCGCCGGGCTCGGCGGCGGTTCGAGCGACGCCGCAGCCGCGCTGACCGCCGTGAACCAGCTCGCCAACAATGCCGTACCGCGGCATGAGCTGCTCCAGTTCGCCGCGCGGCTCGGCAGCGATGTCCCGTTCTTCTTTTCCGGCGCATCCCTTGCGCTGGGATGGAGCCATGGCGAGCGGCTCCTGCGGCTGCCCTCGCTCCCGCCGGCTCCGGTCCTCCTCGTGACGCCTCCCACCCCGATCGCGACGGCCGCGGCCTATGGCTGGGTGGATGAAGCGCGGCAGACCCAGGCTCGCCGCGGAGGGGTGGTCCTCGACCTCGGCGTGCTGCGAAGCTGGGGTGACATCGGCCGGATGGCGGGAAACGATTTCGAGGCACCCGTCTTCAGCCACGCCCCCGGCGTCCGTGCCGCCTTCGAGGCCATGGTGCTGACCCGGCCGATCGTCTGCCGCCTGAGCGGCTCGGGATCCACGATCTTCGCGGTGTACCGCTCGGAACGCGATCGCGACGACGCCCGGATGATGCTGGGCTCGAAGTACGGCGAGGTGAGGGCCGCCATGACGGCGGCCTGACGGAGCGTGATCCGGCGCCCGCGAGGCCTTATACTCCTCCGGGCCGATGGCCCTTCGTCCAATGGCAGGACATCGGACTTTGGATCCGAGAATGGTGGTTCGAATCCACCAGGGCCAATGCTGAAACGACGAACGCCCCGGGCCGGAGCCCGGGGCGTTCGCGTGAACCGGAATCCGGTCAGGGAACCGGGATGGCCCGGACGCGCAGGACGATGTCGTTGAAGTCGCTGTCGCCGCCGTCCTCGAAGGTCAGCGTCCATTCCGGGTAGGCGCCGGAGGAAACGAACGACGGCGGATTGAGTTGCTCGAATGAATCGATCCGGAAGTTGAGTGCGGTGCCCGCGGGATACGGGCCGTCGAACTCCCACACCTTCCCGACGTCCTCGTAGCAGGCGTCGTCGGTCAGGCGCTCCGACTCGGGGGCGGTCACGTGGATCTCGTTGTCGTGCGCCGCACAGCTGTGGCTGATGAGGGTCACCTCGAATCGGGCCTGCTGCTCCAGCGGAAGGCCGCACGGTTGGACCTCGCACTCGAGCGGCGTGTCGATCGGATCGCCTTGCGGCTCGTTGCTGTCCTTGCAGGCGCCAACTCCGACGAGGAGCGCGAGAGCGATCATCGCCCGGACTCCGCGAACGTTCCTCATGCAGGACTCTCCATTGTATGGGGCACGCGATATCAAGCGTAGAAGAATAAACGAGTTAGCATCGGCAGGGCCATGCCCGCCCGGGTGTGACGCGGTCCGTCCCCTCTCAGACCCCGCCAAGATAGAATCCGTCACATTTCTCCGGCGGTGACCGGCGCCACACGGCGCCCGCGCCGCGCGGCCCCCGCGCCGGCCCCGCGCCGATCCGATCGGCCAAACCCAATCCGCAACGAGAGTTGACGCTCTCCCCCGGGCAGGATATTTTTCGCGGCTATCGTCATGACGGACCTCTCTCTGTCGCGCAGTCAGATGCTGCTCCTGAGCGGCACTGCCAATCGCCCCCTCGCCGAAGAGGTTGCGGCGCACCTGGGGCAGCCGCTCTGCGCGGTGACCTTGCGGCGGTTTGCCGACGGCGAGCTGTTCGTCAAGATCGACGAGAACGTGCGCGGGCGGGACGTGTACATTGTCCAGCCGACCAACCCGCCGGCGGAGAACATGATGGAGCTGCTGCTCCTCATGGATGCGGCCAAGCGGGCGAGTGCGGCGCGCGTCACGGCGGTCATCCCCTACTTCGGGTATGCCCGCCAGGACCGCAAGGACCAGCCGCGCGTGGCGATCAGTGCCAAGCTGATGGCGAACATGGTCTCGATGGCCGGGGCGGACCGGGTGCTGGCCATCGACTTCCACCAGCACCAGCTGCAGGGCTTCTTCGACCTGCCGGTGGATCACCTGTACGCGGCGCCGGTGCTGGTGAATCACTACCGGCAGAAATCGCTGCGGGACCTGGTCATCGTGGCGCCGGACGTGGGGTCGGCCAAGATGGCGCGCGGCTTCGCCAAGCGGCTCAACGCGTCGCTGGCGATCATCGACAAGCGCCGCCCGTCGGCCAACGTGGCCGAGGTGCTCAACGTGGTGGGCGAGGTGCGCGGCCGGGATTGCATCATCCCGGACGACATGATCGACACCGCGGGCACCATGGCCGAGGCGGTCAACGCGCTCAAGCGGCTCGGCGCGGAGGATGTGTACTGCTGCGCCACGCACGCGCTGCTCTCCGGCCCCGCCGTCGAGCGGCTCGCCGCCTCGCCGGTCAAGGAAGTGGCAGTGACGAACACGATCAACCTGCCGGCGGAGCGCCGCTTCGACCGGCTCAAGGTTCTTTCGATCGCCGGACTTCTGGCAAAGGCGATCGGCTACACGCACAGCGATCAGTCGGTCAGCTCGCTGTTCGATTGAGGCCCACGGGGCCCTACACACGAAGGATCGGGATCATGGCACAACAGGTGAGGCTTGAGGCAGCGACGCGCACGCGGACCGGCAAGGGCGCGGCGCGCTCGATGCGGCGCGAAGGGAAGGTCCCCGCGGTGATCTACGGCCACGGCCGCGAACCGGAGACGCTCGTCATCGACGCGCCCGTGGTGGCGCGCGCGCTCGCGGGCGCAACATCCTCCACGATCATGGAGATCGTCGTCGACGACCGGGCCCCGGTGCGGGCCCTGCTCCGCGAAGTGCAGCGGAATCCGATGCGCGCGGCGGACATCCTCCATCTCGACCTCTACGAAGTGCATGCGGACGAGAAGATCACGGTGGCGGTGCCCGTGCACCTCGTCGGCATTCCCGACGGCGTCCGCAACTTCGGCGGCGTGCTCGACCAGGTGCTCCGCGAGCTGGAGATCGAGGTCTTCCCCGGCGACATCCCGGAGAGCATCGACGTGGACGTGACCGGGCTCGCCATCGGTCACTCCCTCTTCGTGCGCGATATCCGGCTCGAGAAGGCCGAGATCCTGAACGACGAGGACCTCCCGGTGGCCACGGTCGTGGCACCCCGCACGGAAGAGGCCGCGCCGGCCGCGACCGAGGAGCCGGCGACGGGCGAGCCCGAGCTCATCCGGAAGCCGAAGGCCGAGGCGGAAGACGCCGAGGACAAGGCGTAGGCCCTGCTTGCGATCGTTGGGCTCGGCAACCCCGGGCCCGAGTACGAAGGCACCCGGCACAACGCCGGGTTTCGGCTGGCGGACCATCTCGCCCGGCGCTGGGGCACCGGCCCCTTTCGCCGGGGCGACCGCGCGCGGGAGGCGC
>JBLNHD010000101.1:0-4182 GCA_050268825.1 Gemmatimonadota bacterium | reverse complement strand
GTCCTTGGCGACGGTGGCCTTCTTCACCTTGGCGCCGGCCAGGACGTCGATGCCGCGCTTCTTGTAGCTCTTGGCGACGACGTCGGAGCTTTCCGCGTCCTCGATCGGCAGGATGCGGGGCAGGGCCTCGATGAGCGTGACCTTGCTGCCGAAGGCGTTGAAGATGTCGGCGAACTCGCTGCCGACGGCGCCGGCGCCGATGATCGCCAGCGTCTTTGGCGCCTGCTCGAGGAAGAGCGCCTCGTCGGAGCTGATCACGGACACCTTGTCGATCTCGAGCCCGATCTGCGGAATGCCCTTGACGCGCGATCCGGTGGCGATGACCACGGCCTTTCTCGCCTCGTGGACGTCCGCGCCCACCTTGACCTTGCGGCCTGCCTCGAGCGTGCCGGTACCCTTCAGCACCGTGATCTTGTTCTTCTTCATCAGGAACTCGGCGCCCTTCGAATTCTGCTCGGCCACCCGCCGGGACCGCTTCATGGCCACGCCGTAGTCGGTCTTCACCTCGCCCACGAGCACGCCGAGGTCCCTGGCCTCGTGCGCCACGAGGCGCGCCGCGTGGGCGCTGTGGAGCAGGGCCTTCGTCGGGATGCACCCGATGTTGACGCAGACGCCGCCGAGCTTGTCCTTCTCCACCACGGCGGTGGCGAGTCCCAGCTGGGCCGCGCGAATCGCGCACACGTATCCGGCCGGTCCTCCACCGATGATGATGACGTCGAATTGGGCCACGATCTTCTCCGAAATGGGTCGGGGCGGCGCGCACGTCGCCCGTGAAGCGGTACGCTGCATGCGCCGGGGCGTGCCCCCGGGCGCCGTTACCAGACGAGTGCCAGCGGGTTCTCCAGCATCGCCTTGAGCGTCTTGAGGAACTGGGCGCCGGTGGCGCCGTCGATGACGCGGTGATCACACGACATCGTCACCCGCATCCGGCGCCGCACCGCCACCGTCCCGTCGTGCACCACCGCGCGCTCGGCCATCCGGCCGATCGCCAGGATCCCGGCCTCGGGCGGATTGATGATGGCCGTGAATTCCTCGATGTCGAGCATGCCGAGGTTGGACACGCTGAAGGTGGCACCGGTGTATTCGTCGGGCTTGAGTCTCCGGTCGCGCGCGCGGGCCGCGAGCTCCTTCGATTCCGCGGCGATCTGCCGAAGCGACTTCTGGTCGGCGTGGCGGATCACGGGCGTGATGAGCCCCTCCTCGATGGCCACCGCCATGCCGACGTGCACCTCGTTCCAGTAGCGGATGTGGTCTTCCTGCCACCAGGCGTTGCAGGCACGGTGCTGCTTGAGGGCGAGCGCGACCGCCTTGATCGTGATGTCGTTGAACGACACCTTCCCCTCACCGAGCGCGTTGAGTGCCTCGCGCGCTTCGGCGACGCGCTCCATGTCGATCTCGCTCGTGAGGTAGAACGTCGGCACCGGTCCGATGGACTGGACCAGCCGCCTGGCGATCGTCTTCCGGATCTGCGAGAGCGGCACATCCTCGAACGGGACGCCCGTGCCGGTGGGCTGGAAGGCCGGTGCGGCCGGCGCGCCGGCCGCGGCCGGCGCCCGCTTCTCCAGGCCGTCGAGGTCGCGTTGCACGATGCGACCGGCGGGCCCCGAGCCGGTCACGCCCTGGAGGTCGAGCCCGCGCTCTGCTGCGATCTTGCGGGCGAGGGGCGATGCCTTCACGCGCCCCCCGGCCGCAGGGGCGGGGGCAGTCGCCGCCGCCGCAACAGGCACCTCGGAGGGCGCCGCCGCGGGCTCCGCCGGCCGGGCCGGCGCGGAGGGAGGCTCGCTCGCACCCGTCTCGCCCTCGCGGCCCGGGCGCTTCCCGGCCGGTGCCGCCGGCTCGCTGGCGGGCGCCGCGGCTGCCGGCCCTGCCTGCTGCGCGGGTGCGGGCTTCTCGGCCGGGGCGCCCCCATCCACGGCCTCTCCGGGCTCGCCGATGATCGCCACCGGATCGGACACGGGCACCGTGGCGCCCGCAGCCACGATGTGCTTGAGGAGCGTCCCGCCGGCGCGGGCCACGAGCTCCATGACCGCCTTGTCGGTTTCGACGTCGGCCAGCACGTCACCGACCGCGACGGTATCCCCTTCCTGCTTCTTCCATTCGACGACGCGGCCCTCCTCCATGGTGGGGGAGAGCGCCTCCATCACGACCTTGGTAGCCATCAGCTCGCCTCGACGTACAGCACGCGCTTCACCGCGGCGACCGTCTTCGCCGGATCCGCCTTTGCGGCCTTCTCGAGAGCCTTGTTGTAGGGCATCGGCACATCCGCCCCGGTCACGCGGATCACCGGCGCATCCAGCTCGTCGAAGATCTCCCGCTGCACGAGGTCCACCACCTGCGCGCCCACGCCGGCGAAGGGCCACCCTTCCTCGGTGACGACGCAGCGATGCGTCCGCGCCACCGACGAGAGGATCGCCTCGGTGTCGAGCGGGCGGACGGTGCGGAGGTCGAGCACCTCGGCCTCGATCCCCTCGCCGGCCAGCTGCTCCGCGGCCTTGAGCGCCACGGACACGGTCTTGGAATGGCAGACGATCGTGACGTCGCGCCCCGGACGCTTCACATCCGCCACCCCGAGCGGCGTTGTGTACTCCTCCTCGGGCACCTCGCCCTTGGTGTTGTAGAGCATCTCCCCTTCGATGAAGACGATGGGGTTGTCGTCCCGGATGGCGCTCTTGAGCAGTCCCTTGGCGTCCGCCGGCGTGGCCGGCATGACGACCTTGAGGCCCGGCACGTGCGCGTAGAAGCTCTCGAACGCCTGCGAGTGCTGCGCCGCAAGCTGCAGCGCGGCGCCCCCGGGGCCACGGAACACGATGGGGCAGCCGATCTGCCCGCCCGACATGTATCGCACCTTGGCCGCCGCATTGATGATCTGGTCGATGGCCAGCAGGGCGAAGTTCCACGTCATCATCTCGACGACGGGCCGGAGGCCGACCATGGCGGAGCCGACCCCGATGCCGGCGAAGCCCAGCTCCGCGATCGGCGTGTCCACCACGCGCATGGGGCCGAACTCGTCGAGCAGCCCGCGGCTCACCTTGTAGGCGCCGTTGTACTCCGCGACTTCCTCGCCCATCAGGAAGACGTCCGGATCGCGCTGCATCTCCTCGCGGAGCGCCTGGCCGAGCGCGTCGCGGTAGGTGATCACCGCCATGTCAGCCCTCCTCCCGGCGCGTCGCGTCGGGGGCGTAGACGTCCGTCCACAGCTCCTCCGGCGCGGGATCGGGCGACTCCTCGGCGAACTTCACCGCGTCCTCGACCTCGGCACGGACGTCCGCTTCGACGGCCTCCATCCCCTCGTCGTCGAGGAGCCCGGCCTCGCGCATCCGCTGGGCGAGCACGGTGATCGGGTCCCGCGCGCGGTACTCCTCCACTTCGTCCTTGGTGCGATAGGTCCCGTGCGCCGCGTCCGACATGGAATGCCCGACATAGCGGTATGTGCGGATCTCCATCAGCGTGGGGATCGACTCGGTCCGCGCGCGCTCGACGGCCTCGTCGGTGGCGGCCTTGACCTTCTCCACGTCCTGGCCGTCCACCACGACGCCCGGCATGTTGTAGGCCTTGGCGCGGTCCACCAGATCGGGAATGGCGCTGGCGCGGCGCAGCGACGTGCCCATGCCGTAGCCATTGTTCTCGATCACGAAGATGGCCGGAAGGCGCCAGAGCCCCGCCATGTTGAGCGTCTCGTGGAACGCGCCGATGTTCGCCGCCGCCTCTCCGAAGTAGGTGAGGGAGACCTGGTCGGTGCCGCGATACTTCGCGGCAAAAGCGAAGCCCGCACCGAGGGGAATCTGGCCGCCCACGATGCCGTGGCCGCCCATGAAATGCAGCGACGCGTCGAAGAGGTGCATCGACCCGCCCTTGCCGCCGGAGCAGCCGGTGGCCTTGCCGTAGAGCTCCGCCATGACGGCGCGCGACGACAGCCCGCGCGCGAGCGCCTGGCCATGCTCGCGGTACGCGCTCACCACGTAGTCGTCCTCGCGGAGTGCGGCGAGCGTGCCGACGGCGAGCGCTTCCTGCCCGATATAGAGGTGGCAGAACCCGCCGATCTTGCCGAGGCTGTACGCCTCGCCGGCCTTCTCCTCGAAGCGCCGGATCAGCACCATCTGCCGGAGCCAGAGACGGTACTGGTCCGCCGTCGCATCGCTCACGGCGCCGTTGCGCGCCGCTGTTGCGGTACCCGCCATCAGG
>JBLNHD010000100.1:0-9049 GCA_050268825.1 Gemmatimonadota bacterium | reverse complement strand
TCGCGGCCGCCGCAACGCCCTCAGAATGGCGAGGAGGACGACGGCGCCGATGAACGCCACGAAGATCTGACCGGCAATCCCCGCAAAGGGCGACCCGACACCGAGCGCACGGAAGAGAAATCCTCCGAGCACCGCCCCGATGATGCCGACGATGATGTCGCCGAGTATCCCGTAGCCGATACCACCCATCACGAAACTCGCCAGCACACCGGCAACCAGTCCGACGATGAGCCAGGTCAGGACATCCATGGCAACGCCCTCCACGATTCAGGTGAACTCCGGCGGCACTGCGCCGTTGCGAACCTACCGCCCGGGGGGAGGCCCCGCAAATGGAGATTCGGATGGCAGACTTCAGAAAGACGCTCGAGAGCGAGGACGGCGAGCGTCGCGCCGTCATTCTCCGTCGCCCTGACGGCAAATTCCAGATAGACTTCGAGCGCTGGGACGGCAGCCAGGTCACCGGAATCGGCGGGCTGTCCGATCCCTTCTGGCGCTTCGAAGGCCCGGAGGAGGTCGCCGCCACGCTCGAGGAGGCGGAAGCGCTCGCCGCGTCGAGACTGGGCGCGGTCAGGGGCATCGCCAACACCTGAGGAGGCAAGCGAGCGATGGGCGGTCAGGGATCCACCGGCAACGTCATTGCAGCACTGGCGAGTTTCTTCGTCCCGGGACTCGGGCAGCTCATCCAGGGGCGGCCCCTCAAGGCACTGGTGATGTTCGTGCTGGCCACCGTGCTCTGGCTGATTCTCCTCGGCTGGATCATTCATTTCTGGTCGATCATCGACGCCGCGCTCTGGAGACCGAACGGCTGAGGCCGCCGCGGTGGACCGCGTGATGCCGGGCGTAGCCGGGTGGTTTCATCTTGCCTTCTTCGGCCTCCTCATCCCCTGGGCGGCATGGCGGACGCGGGAGCGGTTCGCCACGCAGCCGCTCCCGCCCCGCCCGCGGCACTTCGTCGCCGTGCTCATCCAGCTCCTGCTCTTCCTCGCCATCTCGGGCGCCGTCGCGTACGCCGAGCAGATCGACCTTCTCGCCCCGCCGCGCGCCGGGCGGCTGCCGTGGCTCGCCGCAGCGGGATTGCTCGCGGTCGGCGTGCTGGTCATGGCCCCGGTGTGGCGGCGCGGCGTGGAACGGCGCGAGCGGAAGCTGCACCTCTTCATGCCGCGCACCCCGTCGGAGCGGGGGCTCTGGGTGGCCATCGGGATTGCGGCGGGCGTGAGCGAGGAAGTGACCTACCGGGGCGTGATGTTCGTCGTGCTCGGCCGGATCACCGGCAGCCTGCTCGCCGCCGCGATCATCGCAAGCCTCATCTTCGGCGTGAGCCATGTGGTGCAGGGATGGAAGAGTGCCGCGATCGTCACGGTCATCGCGCTCCTGCTGCACGGGCTCGTGGCGCTCAGCGGAACACTCCTCCTCGCCGTCGCGATCCACAGCATCTACGACATCGTGGCCGGACTCGCCTACGGCAGGATGGGCGAGAAGCTCGGATACCCGGTCGATGGCATTCCGGCGGGCGCCGACGACGCGCGCGCGATGGCGACGTGACCCCCCTCGGGCCGACCGGCGCATCCGCAGGCGGCTTCGGGCCGTTCTTCGCCCATCTGGCCTGGGCCGACGGCCGGGCGCTCGCTGCGCTGCGCCAGGCGCCGGCCGATGAGCCCCGGGCGCGTGAGCTCCTGGCGCACGTCATCGGTGCGGAGGGAGTCTGGCTCGCGCGCATCGAGGGACGCGAGGCGGACCTGCCGGTCTGGCCGGCGCTCGCGCTCGACGAGATCGAGACCGCGGCGCAGCGCGTTCATGCCGGTTATGACGCGCTGCTTGTGCGCCTCGGGGCCGATCTGGCGGAGCTTGCGCGCATGGTGCATTACCGGAACAGCGCGGGACTCGAATTCGACAGCTCGGTCGGCGACATCCTCCGGCACGTCGCGCTGCACGGGGCCTATCACCGCGGCCAGATCGCGCTCCTGGCACGGCTGAGCGGGTTCGCGCCGCAGCCGACCGACTACATCGCGTGGTCGCGCGGAACGCCGGCCGCCACACGGACGCCCTGACCCGCCAGGAATCGACTCCACACGATCCAGCCCCGGAGCCCGCATGCCCAGAGTCGTTCACTTCGAGATCCATGCCGACAACCCCGAGCGGGCCCGCGGCTTCTACGGCAAGCTCTTCGGATGGGAGTTCACCCCCTTCGGGGGGCCGATGGACTACTGGATCATCCGCACCGGATCGGAGGGCCAGCCGGGCATCGACGGTGGTATCATGCGTCGGATGGGGACCCGGCCGGTCGACGGGCAGGCGGTCAACGCCTACGTCTGCACCGTGGACGTGGACCAGCTCGATCAGGCGCTCGAGAAGGCGCTGGCCCTCGGAGCCACCCTCGCCCTGCCGAAGATGCCGATTCCGGGCATCGGCTGGCTGGCGTACGCGAAGGATCCCGAAGGGAATATCTTCGGCATGATGCAGGCGGACCCGACCGCCACCTGAATGACTTCGGCGCGCGGGCACGCGAGCCGGCATGGAGCGGCATGATGGATCATTTCGAAGTCCGGCGGGGCGTCGGCTCGACGCACGCCTTCGTTTTTGCCATCAGCATCGTCCTGATGCTGTTCGGCTGGCGCTGGGCCGCCCAGGTGGCCGAAGCGTCCGTGCAACGCGGATTCTGGGCGGGACTCGCCGCCACGGCACTTCCGGCCGTCGCCGCATGGTGGAGCTCGCTTGCGCTCCGGCAGCGGCGCGGCAGCGCCCCGCCGAGCGGTGCGGAGCAGGCCTTCGATGTCCTGCGCTGGCTCGCGCTGCTCTTCCTCATCGGCTGGGCCCTCGTCTCCCTCGCCTGATCGGAGCGGCGATGCGAATCCTCCTTGCCTGTCTTCTGCTGGCCGCCTGCACCGGCGCTCCCGATCCCGAGGCACCGGGCGCGGCGACGCCCGACCGCGCATCCGGCGACAGCGCGCCTCTCACGCCGTCCGACTCTGCCGCCGCCGACTCGGTGATCACGCTCTCGGGGGTCGTCCGCCATTTCGACCTCGAAGGCGGCTTCTTTGCCATTCGCGGCGACGACGGCGTCACCTACGACCCCTCGAACCTCGCCGAGGATTTCCGGCGCGACGGGCTCCGGGTCCGCGCCCGCGTGCGCCTGCGTCCCGACATGGGCGGGATTCACATGGTGGGGCCGATCGTGGACATCATCGAGATCGAGCGGGACTCGGCCGTTCCCGACCCGGCGCCAGGGGAATGACACTCGATCGGCGGGATTTTCTCGTCGCCGGCGTGGCGGCCGGTGTGGGGGCGGCGGCGCTCACGCGCGCTCGCGAGCTCACGGCGCAGGTTGCCGCCCCGTTCCGTGCCCCTACGATGGAGCGTGTGCGGATCGGCTTCGTGGGCGTCGGCGGGATGGGGATGGTCCACGTCGAGAACCTCCTGCGGATCGACGGCGCGGAGCTCGCCGCCATCTGCGACATCGTCCCCGAGAAGGTCGCCAGGGCCTCCGCGATGATCGTCGCCGCCGGCAAGCCGGCACCCCGCGGCTATTCGGCGGGCCCGCGCGACTTCGAGCGGATGTGCGCCGAGATGGAGCTCGACCTCGTGTACACGGCCACCCCCTGGGAGTGGCACGTGCCGGTGTGCCTCGCCGCCATGGAGAACGGCAAGCACGCCGCGACGGAAGTGCCGGCCGCCTATACCGTGGACGACTGCTGGGCGCTGGTGGAGGCTGCCGAGAAGTTACGGAAGCACTGCGTGATGATGGAGAACTGCTGCTACGATCGGCTCGAGATGCTGATGCTCCACCTCACCCGGCTCGGGTTCCTCGGGGAGCTGCTGCACGCGGAGTGCGGGTATCTCCACGATCTTCGCGAGATCAAGTTCTCGACCGAAGGGGAGGGACTCTGGCGTCGCGCGCACGCCATGGCCCGGAACGGGAATCTCTACCCGACGCACGGGCTCGGCCCCATTGCCCAGTGCATGGACATCAACCGCGGCAACCAGTTCGACCACCTGGTCTCGATGAGCTCGCCGTCACGCGGCCTCGAGCTCTACGCCCGGGAGCACTTCCCTGATACGGACCCGCGTCGGCGCGAGAAGTTCAAGCTCGGCGACGTGAACGTGTCGCTCATCCGCACGAAGCGCGGTCAGACGATCTATCTCGGCCACAACTGCGACAGCCCGCGCCCGTACAGCAGGGCGCTCGTGCTGCAGGGCACGCGCGGCATCGTCGAAGGGTGGCCCGGGCGGGTCTACGTCGAGGGGGCGAGCGAAAAGCCACACCGCTGGGATGCGCTCGAGCCATGGTATGAGCGGCATGAGCACCCGCTCTGGCGATCGGAGCGCGTGCGCACGGCCACCGGCGGGCACGGCGGCATGGACTTCCTGGAGGACCGCCGCCTGATCGAATGCCTCAGGCGGGGCGAGCCGACCGACCAGGACGTCTACGACGCGGCCGCGTGGAGCGTCATTACTCCGCTCACCGAGTGGTCGGTGTCAAACCGGAGCCGTCCCGTGGACATTCCCGATTTTACCCGCGGCCGCTGGAAGTCGACGCCGCCCCTCGGGATCGTCGGGGCCTGACCGCTTGACGGCGGCTTGCGCGGCCGCGCCGATGTTGCGCCTTCACACTTCCTCGTGGAGGCATGCATGGCCAGGTTCCTTGCGTCACTTGCTGCGCTCGTCTCGCTATCCGCCAGCTCGCTCGGCGCGCAGGAGTCCGAGTTTCCGGCGGGCACGCGGATCAGGATTCACGCCTCGGGTGCAACCGTCCCGCTGACCGGTACCGTCGCCTGGCGCGACGCGACCCATCTGGCCGTTCGCCGCGTCTCGGGAGACACGGCGGTCGTCGCCATGAGCGCGCTGACCCGCGTGGACGTGAGCCGGGGCCGCCGGTCCAACGTCCTGCGCGGCGCCCGGGCCGGCGCGCTGATCGGGGCCGGAGCCGGGCTCATTCTCGGCCTGGCCGCCATGGGGGACGAAGGCTCGTACTTCGACTACGGTGCCGAGGTCATCCCGCTCAGCATCCTCGGGGGCGGCTTCCTGGGCGGCTCCGTGGGCCTGCTGATCGGGGCACTCACGACTTCGGAACAGTGGTCCCAGGCCGATGCCGCCATCACCGTCCGGCCCGACCATGGCACCCTGGCCGTGGGTGCGAAGCTCGCGTTCTAGGAGAAGGCACACTCCGGCACGGCTACTCGAAGGGAGGCATCGTGAAGAGGATCGCGCGTCTCGCGTGGTTCCGCACTGCCGCCCTCGGAGCCGCCGCGTTGGCGGCTCCGAGGGCGGCCCAGGCGCAGGAACCCGCACCACCACCCCCGCCGCTCAAGCTCACCGCCAACGCCGCGCTGGTCACAGCGTCCGGCAACACCGAGCTCACGACGCTGAGCGGCGACCAGCAGGTCGATTACCAGCCCGCCGGGTCGCGCTGGACGTTCACGGAGCGTATCGGCGCGGTCTACGGTCGTACGGACGGTGTCACCTCGGCCAACCGACTCGAGGCCAGCCTCCGGGTGCAACGTGCGATCGGGGAGCGGCTGGCCGCGTTCGTGTCCGGGAAGTACGAGCGCAATCGGTTCGCGGGCATTCGCCGACGCTTCGAGGAAGTCGCCGGCCTTTCGTACACGATTCTCGACCGGCCGCGCACCGCGCTCACGGTCGAGGCAGGCGCCTCCTTCACTCAGCAGCGGGACCTCGAGGGCGTGGACGACGCGTTCGTCGCCGCTCGAACGGCAGGGGCATTCAAGCAGCTCTTCACCGAGAGCGCCTACCTGCAGCAGACGATCGAGCTGCTTCCCAACCTCGAGGAGAGCGATGACCTGCGGATCAACTCCCTGACCGCGCTCGTGGCCCCGCTTTCCCGGCGGTTTGCGCTGAAGGTGAGCTACGAAATCCGGTACGACAAGCTGCCCGAGCCTGGCTTCGAGCGCACCGACCGCGTCTTCACCTCCGGCCTCCAGGTGACGCTGTGACCGCCGCGCGCCTCGCGCTTGCACCGCTGCTCGTCCTGTGGGCGTCGGCCCTGGGCGAAGGGCCGCGCGGGATCGACCGGCTCCACTGGCTCTCCGGCTGCTGGGAGTTCGCGGCGGGCCAGCGGACGGTCGAAGAGCAGTGGATGGCCCCGCGCGGCGACGCGATGCTGGGCATGAGCCGGACGGTGCGGGCTGGTCGACTGGTTGCGTGGGAGACGGTGCTCCTCCGCGAGGATTCCGCCGGCGCCATCACCTACAACGCATTCCCGAGCGGCCAGCCGCCGGCCGTCTTTCCCGCGGTCGAAATCAGCGATTCCGAGGCCGTGTTCGCGAACCCGGCCCATGATTTTCCACAACGGATCATCTACCGCCGGCGGGGCGATACGCTCGCCGCCCGCGTCGAGGGCACTGCCGGGGGCGTTCCCCGGGGATCGGATTTCCCCTACCTCCGGGTCCCCTGTCCAGGGCGGGGCGTGGCGGGCGTCACTGACGGCCAGGGGTTTACGGACTAAGAATTTGGAGGCATAGTGGTGGAGGCTGCGGCAGTCGTTCGCGGCCGGCTCTGCCAGGTTCACTCACTTTCTGGAGGAGATATGGATCTGCTCTGGACCCTGATCATCGGCCTGATCGTAGGCGCACTCGCCAAGTTCATCATGCCCGGGCGGGATCCGGGTGGCATCATCGTGACGATACTGCTCGGTATTGCCGGCGCCTTCGTGGCCCGCTTCCTCGGCTCCATGCTGGGGATCTACGGCGAAGGGGACGCGGCAGGCTTCATCGCCTCACTTCTCGGGGCACTTCTGCTTCTTTTCCTGTATCGGGCCTTCACCAAGAGAACGCCGGCCTGACGCGGGAAGCCTCCAGAAATGAAGAGGGCGACGGGAAACCGTCGCCCTCTTCATTTCCTGGCTGCCGCCGGTCACCGGCTCTCCCGGGACCCTACCGCACCTCGAAGGTGGTGGCCCCCGCGCGCCGTCCGCCGGCCGTCACCTCGACCGCATAGCGCCCCGGGCTCCATCCGGCGGCCGGGGATGCCGCGAAGGCGTGCACGGCGGCGCCGTCTGCCGCCTGCAGCACAGAATCCACGGCCACGCCAGCCTCGTCCCCGTCGACGCGGACCCAGCGCACCATCAGCGTATCGGCGCCAGGCACCCTGCCGAAGCTGAGCCGAACGGTGTCCGACGGACTGAACACCGTGCGCGGCAGTGTGACGCGCCCGTCTTCATCGACCACCGTGCCCAACTCGAGCCGCGCCGGACCCGACGCCGAGCCCGCTTCCGGAGATTCCAGCGGGGACGATCCGCCCTGGCAGGCGGCGAGCAGTCCCGTCACAGCTGCCAGCGACTTCAATCGAGGGCCCGCGGAGGTCATCTTACGTCCTTTCGGAATGCGCAGAGTATGCCTTCGGAAGAGCCGAGCGTCGGGGCCTATCATGCTTCATTCGGCAACGCCGCGCGGTGACGGCCGCATCGCGTGACACGTGAGATGGGCGCGTATGAACGCATCTACGCCGTCGTCCGGAAGGTGCCGCGCGGACGGGTCGCCACGTACGGGCAGGTCGCGGCGCTGGCCGGGCTGCCGGGGCATGCGAGACAGGCGGGCTATGCGCTCTACGCCCTTCCCCCTGCCACGGCGGTCCCCTGGCACCGGGTCATCAACGCGCTCGGCGCCGTGAGCCTCCGCGGTCCGCAGGGTGACGGGATACGTCAGCGTCTCCTGCTCGAGGCGGAGGGAGTCGAGTTCGACGCGCGCGGCCGGGTGAATCTCTCGCGCTATCAATGGCGCCCCCGCGGGGCGTGACGCTCAACCTGGAGGCGGCATGCAGACGATCCTGTCGAGACCGGCGCAATCCGAGTTCGCCCCGTACTACGGGACCTACGTCAACGCGATGCCGGACGGCGACGTCGTGGCCGCACTCGCCGGACAGGGCGAGGAAACCTTCGCCCTCCTGTCGGCGTTGTCGGAGGACGACGCCTCGTTCCGGTATGCGCCGGACAAATGGACCATCCGGGACCTGGTGCAGCACCTCGCCGATTCCGAGCGCGTGTTCGCCTATCGCGCGCTGCGCTTTGCCCGCGGCGACGAAACCCCGCTGCCCGGATTCGACCAGGAGCCCTACGCTCAGGCGGCGAAGGCCGATCGGCGGCCACTGGGCGAACTCGCCGCCGAGCTGCGAGACATCCGGCGCACGACCCTCGCGCTCGTCCGCTCGTTCGACGAAGAGATGCTTGGCCGGAGCGGGGTGGCCAGCGGCAACCTCATGTCGGTGCGGGCGCTCGTCTGGGTCATCGCCGGCCACGAGCGGCATCACCTGAAGGTCCTGCGCGAACGCTACCTTTCGGCGCTGCGCCGATGATGGAGGAAAGATGAGACAGGAAATGGCAACATTCGGGGCGGGCTGCTTCTGGGGTGTCGAAGTGACGTTCCGGAACACGCCGGGCGTGATCGACGCCGTCGTCGGATACAGCGGCGGCAGGACCGAACGGCCCACCTACGAGGAGGTCTGCAGCGACGAGACCGGGCACGCCGAAGTGGTGCAGGTGACCTACGACCCGGACCGCGTGAGCTACGAGCACCTTGTCGACGTCTTCTTCGCCAACCACGATCCCACGACGAAGGATCGGCAGGGCCCCGACGTCGGCCGGCAGTACCGTTCGGTCATCTTCCATCACGATGATGCCCAGCGGACCATTGCCGAGGCGGCCCGGGCGCGCTGGGATGCGAGCGGCCGCTTCCGGCGGCCGATCGTCACCGAGATCTCTCCGGCAGCGCCGTTCTGGCGGGCCGAGGAGTATCATCAGCGATACCTCGAAAAACGGGGGCTGGCCAGCTGCCACGTCTGAGCGCAGCGGCGGTCGCCGCTTGCCGGGAGAAGACTTCGGGGTGAACGTTCACCGTCACCCGTTCCACCACCGTTGCAGAGGGCCCTTTCATGACCTGGTCAATCCTGCGGACCGCCGCGCTGGCGCCGGCCGCGATCCTCCTGGTGTCCTGCACATCCTCGCGCGCCGACACCCAGCCGGAGCGGACCGCAGCATCCGAAGCGGCCGCGCCTGTCACGACACCGGCCGCAGCGCCGGCCGCGACACCCGCCGGAGCGC
>JBLNHD010000099.1:0-6009 GCA_050268825.1 Gemmatimonadota bacterium | reverse complement strand
CACGTGCGACACGCCGACCCAGGAGTCGGGCTCGTCGAAGAAGCCTGCCCTGACGTGCGTGACCACCGACGCGGCCGGCGATGAATCGTCGCGTTGCGCCAGGATCGTGAGGCCGTTCGGGAGCACTTCGCGGGCAAGGCCGCGCGTCCAGCGGGCAGGGTGAGGCATGCGGGAATCTACAGCGGGGAGAGCGGGAGGGGCGGCGCGGCCGGCGATTCGCCGCTCCGGGGGTCAGGCACGTCCGCCGCTGCCGAGGGCCCGCCAACGAAGCACGGCGAGCGCGGCGAGCACGAGTCCGACGCCGTAGCCCACGGCACCCCAGATTTCGCCGGAACCAGGGGCGCCGTCGATCGCACCGACGTGAAACGGCGGCAGCACGGTGTAGATCGCGCGGGCGAGGGGCCCGAGGGTCTCGCCCGCGGCATGCACCGCGTGGAGGATCTGCTCGGTGACGTAGAGGACCGCGGCCACGACCCAGTCCCGCCGGATCAGCGTCGACAGCAGCAGCACGGTGCCCCCGAGCACCAGGTAGAGCAGTGCGGCCCGCCCCGCGATCCAGAGGGGCACGCCCAGGTCGCCGGTCCGGACCGCCGTGGCGGCGGTGAGCAGGGGGATGTACAGGAGGAGCACGCAGCCGCCGATGAGCCAGCGCTGGAGATAGAAGAGCGACGGCGAGACGGGACGGGAGAAGTAGGCGCGGTAATATCCGTCGTTCAGGTCGCGGCTCACCATGCCGGCCGTGACGACCAGCACGAGCGGAAAGAGCGACTGCCCCGCGATGGCCCGGACCGCGCCCTCGGTCGTGAACGTCTGGACGGCCGGCAGCCGAGTCATGATGAAGCCCGCGAGTACCGCGATCGCCAGGATGATGGCTCCCGGCCCGCGTGCCGCATCGCGGAGCTCCCAGTGGGCATAGGCAAGCGGCATGCGGCCGCTCATTCCCGGTTCTCCATGGCGCGCCGGAACTCCACTTCGAGGCGGCTCTCCTCCGGATAGAATGCCGTGATCACGACGCCCGCGGCGATCAACCGCGCGATCGCCGCATTCAGCGCGGCCAGGTCGCCTTCCAGGCGCCATTCCCCGCGCCGCCCTTCCACCGGAACGCCGGGAACGTCTCCCGCCATCCCCGGGTCTCCCGCCACCACGAGCCGGTACGCGACGATGCCTGCATGCGCCTCTTCCGCCGTGCCGCCGACGATTCGCTGCAGGCGTCCCCGGCCGAGGATCGCGACGCGATCGGTGAGGCGTTCCAGCTCGTCGAGATTGTGCGACGCGATGAGGATCGTCCGCTCCGGCCGGCGCAGGGCGGCGACGATGTCCCGAAAGCGCTGCGTATAGACGGGATCGAGGCCGTGGGTCGGCTCGTCGAGGATGACGAGGTCGCTGTCCTCGAGCAGCGCCTGCGCGATGCCGAGCCGCTGAAGGTTTCCCTTCGACAGCTGCCGGACCTGCTTTGCCCGGTGCTCCTCGAGGCCCAGCAGGTCCACGGCGCGCTCGATGCGAGGCCTCCTCGCGCGCGCATCGAGGCCCGCGAGCGTCGCCAGCCGCACCAGCGCCTGGTCCACCGTCCACCGCGGGGGGAGCGCAACGAGCTCTGTCAGGTAGGAAACGCCGTGGCGCTCGACCCACGCGCGCGGCGCGAGGCCACCGACCCGCACCGCGCCGCTCGTCGGATGGAGGAACCCGACCAGCAGCGAGATCAGCGTGGACTTGCCCGCCCCGTTCGGTCCCGCAATGCCGAAGACCTCGCCCCGGGGAATCGACAGGGTGAGGTCTTCGAGGGCGCGAACGGTGCGCCGGCGAACGAGAGAGCGATAGGTCTTTGAGACGCCGGCCAGCTCGATCACTGCACGATGCGCAGGACTCCTGCCTCGGCGCTGCCGCGGATGAAGGCCTCGGCGCTGCTGAGCGGGATGACGACGCCGGTTTCGGTCTGCCCCCGGCGCGCATGCTGCGCCATGTAGTCCAGCAGCGTCGCATCGCCGCTGGTCGGGTCCGCCGCCTTCATCTGCAGCAGGATCTCGTCCCAGCTGCCGCGGAAGATGACGCCGGACAGCGTCATGACCTGGTGCACCTCCCCCTGGCCGGGCCGCTTCTGCATGGCCTGCAGCTCGGTCAGGAGAGTACCGAAGAGCTCGAGCTGGTTCGGGTCGCGGATCGAGCCGTCGGGCTGCTGGGCCTCGACTTCGGCGAGCAGCATGTCCACCAGGTCCGGCTCTCCGGCCACCGCCTCGAGGCGCTGGAACCAGGGAACCAGTTCCGGATCGTCGTCCGGAAGCCGGTAGTAGCTGCGGCGCAGCTCGATGTGCCGCCAGAGCGCCAGCTCGTCGAAATGGTCTTCGGGCCGGGTCTGTTCGAGGTGATGCAGCGCCGCCTCGCTCTCGCCCCGGTCGTAGAGGAGGTTGGCGAGGTAGATCCGCGCCTCGGCGTAGGACGGCTCGATCTCGAGCGCGCGGCGCAGCCAGTAGAGCGCCGCGCTGTCGCGGCTCAGGCGGTGCGACGCATAACCGAGCGAGGCCGCCGCATCGGGCGAATCAGGATGGGATTGCACCGCCAGATCGAAGAAGCGGCAGGCGGGGCCCACGAGCCCCTCCCGGAAAAGCGCGCGGCCCACCTGGAGCATGAGGTCGTGATCGTCGGCGAATCCGAGCTGGAGGAGCCGCTCGAACACGCGGTCCGCCCCCTCCTGCTCGCCGAACTTGAGCAAGGTCTCGCCGAGGCCGGCGAGTCCGTCTTCATGATCGGGATCGAGGGTGAGGGCGGTCTCGAAGCAGCGGCGGGCCCAGGCATATTCCTCCCGCGCGAGGTAGGCGTAGGCCATGCCCACGTGCAGCTCGACTGAGTTCGGGTAGAGGCAGATGCCGTCCTTGAGCACGGCCAGCGCCTCGTCGTACCGTCCTTCGTTGTAGAGTGAGTGGGCTTGTTCGTCGAATTCGTCGGAGCTGCGGAATGCATCCGACATCGGCCGGACCTCCGAGCAGAGAGAGGAATTGTTTTCCTAAGGTAGGAACGACGCACGCGGCGAGCAAGAGACGGAATACTCGCCGCGTGTCCGCGTCACTCGTCCAGCATGAACGGATAGCGATAATCCTTCGGCGGGTCGAAGGTTTCCTTGATGCTTCGGGGAGAGATCCAGCGCATCAGGTTGAGGATCGAGCCGGCCTTGTCGTTCGTGCCGCTCGCACGCGCGCCCCCGAATGGCTGCTGGCCCACCACCGCGCCGGTCGGCTTGTCGTTGATGTAGAAGTTCCCTGCGGCATTGCGGAGGACCGTCATCGCTTCGACCACGGCGCCCCGGTCCTGCGAGAAGACGGCGCCGGTGAGCGCGTAGGGGCTGGTCCGGTCCACGATGCCGAGGGTCTCGGTCCAGCGCGCGTCGGGGTAGACGTGCACCGTGAGCACCGGCCCGAAGATCTCCTCGCACATGAGGCGGTACCCCGGATCTTCCGCCTGGATGAGCGTCGGCTCGATGAAATACCCCTCCGCATCGTTCGCCCCGCCGCCGGCGATCACGGTCACGCCCGCATCCCCCTTCGCGGCCTCGAGGTACTCCCGGATCTTGGCGAACGCCTTGGCGTCGATCACGGCACCCATGAAGTTGCGGAAGTCGGCGACGTCGCCCATCCGGATCGTGTCCATCATGGCGGTCATCCGATCGCGCACCGCCGGCCAGAGGGACTTCGGGATGTAGGCGCGCGAGGCCGCACTGCACTTCTGGCCCTGGTATTCGTAGGCACCGCGCACCAGCGCCACCGCGAGCGCATCGACGTCGGCGCTCGGGTGCGCAACGACGAAATCCTTCCCGCCCGTCTCGCCAACGAGCCGCGGATAGCTGCGGTACCGCGGCAGGTTCTCCGCGACCGTGCGCCAGAGCGTCTGGAACACCGGCGTCGAGCCGGTGAAGTGGATCCCGGCCAGGTTCGGATCCGAAAGCACGGCGTCGGAGATGTCCGCCGCCGGTCCCGGGATGAAATTGATGACGCCCGGCGGCAGGCCCGCCTCGCGCAGGAGGTCGAAGAAGAGCCAGTTGCTGAGCGAGGCGGTGGCGGCCGGCTTCCAGACCACGGTGTTTCCCATCAGCGCCGGGGCGGTCGGCAGGTTGCCACCGATGGCCGTGAAGTTGAACGGCGTGATCGCGTAGACGAAGCCTTCCAGCGGGCGGTGATCCAGCCGGTTCCACATCCCCGGCGCGCTCGTCGGCTGCTCGCGATAGAGCTGCTCGGCAAAGGCGACGTTGAACCGGAGGAAGTCGATCAGCTCGCAGGCACTGTCGATCTCCGCCTGGAAGGCCGTCTTGCTCTGGCCGAGCATGGTGGCCGCATTGAGCCGCGCCCGCCACGAGCCGGCGAGCAGGTCGGCGGCCTTGAGGAAGACCGCGGCACGATCCTCGAACCGCCACGAGGCCCACTCACGCTGGGCGTCGACGGCGGCGGTGATCGCGTCGGCGATCGCCTTCCGGTCCGCCTGATGGGTCTCGGCGAGGACGTGCGTGTGCCGGTGCGGCGACACCACTTTCTGTACGTTGCCGCTCCGCCGCTCCTCGCTGCCGACGACCACCGGGATGTCCACCCGGTCGCCCCCCTGCGCCGCGAGCGCCTGCTTGAGCGCCGCGCGCTCCGACGAGCCGGGCGCGTAGGAAAGGACGGGTTCGTTGCGGGGGGCGGGAATGTTGGCGATGCCGCTCATTGGTCTGGCCTGTCTGAGGTTCCGGTGCTCGAGCGCGGAAGATAACTACTGATAAGGCGCGAGTGCCGTCGCCTTGAAGGCGGCGTAGACTTCGGTTCCCTCCGCCACGCCGAGCGCATCGAGGGCCTGCCGCGTCACCTCGGCCACGAGCGGTGGCTCCGTCGCGAGCGCGATGCGGACCCGCTCCCCTCGCGGCGGCTCCGGAGCGATCTCGGTGACCCGCCCGCGGAAGACGTTCCTTGCGCTTCCCGATGGGAGCTCGCGCGAGATGACGATCTCGCGGGGATCGATGGCCACGAAAACCTCTCCCGCGAGCCCGGAGTCGGGCACCAGCAGGCTTCCTGACGCCATTCGTATCGAGACGAGACCTGCGCCGGCCGCCGGGCCGATCGTCCCACGGAAGAAGTTGGTCCCGATGAAGGCGCCCGCGGCCTCCGAGCGCGGCCGGTGCAGCAGCTCCCCCGGCATCCCCTCCTGCACGACTGTTCCTTCGTGCATCACCGCCAGCCGCGCACCGAGGGCGAGCGCTTCCATGGGACTGTGCGTCACGTAGACGGTCGTGACGCCCCGCTCCGCGAGCGCACGCCGGAGCAGAGCGCGCAGCGATGCTCGCGCCGACGGGTCGATCGCGCTGAGCGGTTCGTCGAGCAGCAGCAGCCTCGGCTCCACCACCAGCGCGCGGGCCAGTGCGACGCGCTGCCGCTCGCCGCCGGAAAGCGCGGCCGGGCGCGGGTCGAGTTCGCGCTCGAGGCCCAGGGAGCGGAGTGCCTCGCGGGCCCGCGCCCCGGCCGCGCGGTCGCCGCGCGCGCGAAGTCCGAAGGCGACATTCTCGAGCGCGCTCAAATGGGGAAAGAGCGCCAGCTCCTGCGGCAGCCAGCCGACGCTTCGCTCCTCCGCGGGGAGCCAGAGCCCGCGCGTCGTATCGCCCCACGTCTCGGCATCGAGCCGGACCTCGCCCGTCTCCGGCCGCTCGAGCCCCGCCAGCATCCGGAGCACGGTGCTCTTCCCCGAGCCGTTCGGCCCCACGAGCACGAGCGTCGTCCCCGCCGCCGCCGTGAGCTCGGCCGCGAGCGAGAACTCGCCGCGCCGGCTAGCGAGGCGCGCCCGCAGCACGCGACCGCCCGAGCGAGAATGGGCTCGCGCCCAGCGTGAAAAGCACGCCGAACGACACCGCCAGAAGTAGGAGCGCCAGTGCGACCGCCGCGTCGAAGTCGCTCTCGAGACGGAGGTAGACGGCCAGCGGCATCGTCTGGGTCACGCCCGGCACGTTGCCGGCGAAGGTGATGGTGGCCCCGAACTCGCCGAGCGCGCGGGCCCATCCCA
>JBLNHD010000098.1:0-5085 GCA_050268825.1 Gemmatimonadota bacterium | reverse complement strand
AAGCTGGTTCAATGCCTTCGGCATTTTCCTGATGCGTCAGTTCATGCAAAGCATCCCCGATGAACTGCTGGACGCAGCGCGGGTCGATGGCGCGTCCGAGTGGCAAATTTACGCGCCCGAGTAGTCGTAGCCGGCGGGTCCCGGTGCCCCGCTCCGATTCGCGGTGACCTCGGGATTGACGTCCACCACGAGCCCGCGGCGCAGGTCCGTGAGCCCGACGAGCCGTCCCGACTGCGCCAGGAACGACGTCGCCGCGCGCCGCGCCGGCGTCCAGGAATCCTGCGAGCCGGAGTGCTGCACGCGCCGCACGACGTTGAGTGTCCAGGTCTGCTGGCGCGCCGGCTGGAAGCGGAGCGTCTTGAACGGGATGCGCACTTCGATGACGTACCCGCCGTCCGTCACCTCGCCTTTCGATTGCCAGGTGAAGTCGGGGCTCAGGTCCGTCCCCTCGCGCGACACGTTGGCGCCGCCGAAGCCGGTGCCGGTGGCGCCGCGCTCCACCATGGCGCCGTCCATCTGCACGCCGAGCGGGTTCACGGCGAAGACCGTGGCCTGCCGCCCGTCGTTGAAGGTGCCGAGCAGCAGCTCGACGAAGTCATCCGCGTGGATCCGGTCGCGATCGGCGAGCGTGGCGTGCACCGAGCCATGCGCTTCGCGCGCGCGGATGCCGAAGTGGATGGCCGTGGGCGAGTACCAGACGAGCACCTCCGTCGAATCCTCTGCGGGGACGCCATCCACCGGGGCAAAGCGAGAGAAATCCTGCAGCACCGCTGCCTGCCGCCACACCGGCTCATCGAGCCGCCCGTCCACGGTGATCTCCGCTTCGACCCGCGGCGCCTGCACCTGGATGCGGCCGGCGCGGCCGCTGTAGATCCGATCGTTGGGTGCGGGCGCGGTGCCGGCCACGGAATACGCCGCCTGTACGGAGAACAGGATCGCTGCGAACATGGGACCTGGCGCGAATGGGTTGAGACGGGCTCGGACAGCACTGCCCCTTCAGGCGCTACGGGCGGGGGCGGGGGCGAGTTTCGAGGGGCGGGGATCGCGAACGCGAGTTCGTTCGCGGTGTACGAGGTCAGCCCACGCCGGCGTGAGGGTGCAAAAGGCAACAACCGGGAGAGCGACGCCCAATGGCCGGCGGAAGGTTGACGGGGCGTCTCGGCGCGAACCGACCCGGCGTGACGTGAGGGTGGCGCGGCGGCCTGGCGGGGTGCGGTGCGGCGTGGGGATGACGCAGCGTGTCGGCGGGGCGACCCGGGAGGTCGCCCCTACTGGATGCACTCGCCGTCGGGGTCGGGCTTCGGGGCGCTCAACGCCGGGCGGTGGTCGAGATTGGCGACGCGCACCGCGATGTCGTAGATGAGCGTCGTGACGCGCGCGAGCTGCGCGTAGTCGATGTACTGCGGCTCGTCGGTGACCATGTGGTAGTCCCGATGACTTCCGGTGCTGAAGAAGGTCACGGGGATGCCGTACCGCGCGTACTCGTAATGATCGCTCCGGCAGTAGTACTGGCCGGGGTGCCCATTCGCGTCGAACTGGTAGTCGAAGCGGAAGCCGTGGCCCTTCTCGGTGTTCACGGCCTCGACCAGGTCGCCGAGCTCGCGCGAGAGGCGGCGCGACCCGATGAGCTGCACGTAGGAGGGGCCGCCCCCCGGGACATCGGCCGCCGTGCCCCGGCCGATCATGTCGATGTTGAGCGCGGTCACGATCGAGTCGCGCGGCACCGTGGGGTTGTCGGTGAAGTACTGCGCACCGAGGAGCCCCGCCTCCTCGCCGGTATGCCAGACGAAGAGGATCGAGCGCTTCGGCCGCGCGCGCTCGGACACGAGCGCCTCCGCCATCTCGAGGAGAGCCACCGAACCGGACCCGTCGTCGTCGGCTCCATTGCCGATCGAGTCGCGGCGCGCCGGGCGCAGACGGCGCAGGCTGTCGAGGACCACCTGGATCCGCGCCTGCTGCTCCGCGCTCGGCTGGCCCTGCGGGTCGTCGGCGCCGAGCGGACGCATCACCGTGTTGTAGGCGCGAAGGGAGTCGTGGTCCACCGCCTGACCTGCGGTACCGATGTGATCGCTGTGAGCCCCGATCGCCACATACTGATGGTGGAGCACCGCATCGCTTCCCCGGAGCACTGCCACGACGTTGCGGGCCGGAAACTCCGCTGCGTCGGTCCGGTAGCGCACGCCGCCCGCGAGCGTCACGCCCGTTGCCCCCGGCCGGGCCACCGCGATCGGCGCGCCGAGCAGCCGTTCCGCAGCGGTGGCACTGATCCAGAGGTGCGCCGGCACGGGAGTCGAGTCCAGCTCGCCGACCCGGAGACCGGGCTGGCGCAGGAAATCCACCACCTGGCTCGGCACCCGGTCGAGTGTTGCCAGCGCGAATCCGGCCGCGCCCGGAAAGCGCGCGGTGATCTGCGCGCGCGGCAGGTTCCACTGCGCCGACGCCGTGGAGAGCACGACCAGCTTCCCGGCCCCGGCCGACGCCGGAGCGAGCCGTGCCGAGTCCCCCCAGACGCCGCCGTACACCACCTGCACGCCTTCGAGCGATCGCACACCGGGCCCGAGATCGAACGCCGCAAAGTCGGTCCAGGGCGTGAGCGGCGCTCCCGCAGGGCCGAACCGCGTGGCCGGGTCGAAGGAACGGCGGTGCGTCGGGAGCACCTGGAAGAAGGTGCCGTTCTCCCCGGCGGGCTCGAGACCGAGGCGCCGAAGCTCGCGCTCGATGTAGGCCGTGGCCTTGACGTTCCCGCGCTCGCCGAACTCGCGGCCCTCCATCGAATCATCGGCGAAGATGTAGAGGCGCGTCATGAGATCCGCCGCGCTGATCGCGGGCGACGTGGGACGCGGGGCGAGCTTCAGCGGCAACTCGGCGGACGGCGTCGCAGCAGGGCGCGTCTCGGTGGGCGCGGTCGTGGGCGGCGTCGGCGCTGTAGCCGCCCGGCTGCATCCCGTGAGAAGCCCTCCGGCAATGAGCCAGGCCAATCGAGTGGTGCGGACTGTCATGAACTTCTCCGGCTGGTGGTGCGGGGACCGCGATCGCTGAGGCCGCCTACGGAGCGGACGGAGTGGAGGTTTCCGGCCCGGCCTTCCCGCGATGATAATGGCGGCGCGCCTTCTCGCGGTTGCCGCACGACTGCATGTCGCACCAGCGGCGGCTGCGGTTGCGGCTATGGTCGATGAAGATCCACCCGCATCCCTCCGCCGGGCACGCCTTGACCCGGTCCGCCTCGGATCCCGTGAGCACCTCCGCCGCCGAGTAGGCTACCGGCCAGAGCATCCAGTCGAGGTCTCCGTCAGGAGCCTCCGCCCAGGTCCAGCAGAGGCCGTCGGGCGTCTGGCGCAGGCGCCGTCGGACCGCGCACTCGCCGAGCGCGGCGTTCAGCACCTCGAGGTCTTCAGGAGAAGGGGGCCGGCCCTCACCCGATCTCTCCAGCAGCCGATACACCGCGTCACGCAGGGCCACGGCCCGGCTCCGCGCCGCCTCGGCGTCCGCCGGCCGCACGGCGGCTTCCGCGAGCAGGCGCGCAGCCTCCGTCTTTCCGAACAGCTCCGCCCGGACCCCCCACTCGACGAGCGCGCCGTAGCTGAGGAGCCTTTCCTGGGGGCGGCTCGACCGCCGCGACCCTACGGTATTGGCGAACTGGACCGCCAGAGGTTCCGACATAACCACCAAAACTCCCTTGACAGGTTAAGTTCCTGCCTTTAATGTGTAACCTCCAAAAAAGGTATTGCTGGTTACGCAGCCGCGCAAGGAGCCGACCATGCCTCACGTCATTACCTCTGAGCCCCGGGCCGAAGTCACCCGGATCTCCCTCACCGGTGGCCCCATCCGCCGCCTGATTCGCCGATCCCTCCTGGCCTGGTGGGACGCCTGGCGGACGATCGCCGCGGACCTCGGACGCGGAGGGCTTCGCTGATGTCCGATCGTACCAGGATCGCCGGCGCCTTCGCGATCATCTACCTGGTCTGGGGAGTGACCTTCCTGGCCATCCGCCTGGTGGTGGCCGAGATCCCCCCGCTCGCCACGGTGGCCATCCGGTGTGCCGCGGGCGCGCTCATCCTCTTCGCCTGGCTGGCCGTGCGCCGCCAGCTCGAGCCGACCTCCGCGCGCCAGTGGGCGGCCGCCGGCGCCTCGGGCTTCCTGCTCTTCCTGGCCGCCCACAGCGTGCTCGCCTGGGCGGAGATCAATCTTCCATCCAGCCAGGCGGCGCTGCTGCTGACCGCGATTCCCGCATGGCTCGTGGTCCTCGAGTCGCTCCGGGTGCGCGCGCTTCCCTCCCGGAGAATCCTCGCCGGCCTTCTCCTGGGCACCGGCGGCGTCGCTCTCCTCACCGCCGGGAATGCGAGCGGGGGCGGCACCCTCGAGCGGATCGCTCTCGTCTTCTCTGCCCTTGCCTGGGCGGCCGGCTCGCTCCTGGCGCGCCACTCCGCGCGGCCCGCCTCCGTGGCGCAGGGAACGGCAATGCAGCTCGGCGCCGGCGCGGTCGTGGTGTCGCTGGCGAGTATCGCGACGGGCGAGCTGGCCACCTGGAACGCGGCCGCTACGTCGCCGCGAGCGTTCGGTGCACTCGGGTTTCTCGTGCTGGGTGGTACCGTGGCGGGATTCGGCGCCTACACCTGGCTGCTTCGAGTCGTGTCACCTGCGGCGGTCGGGACCTACGCCTTCGTCAATCCCGTCATCGCGGTGGGGCTCGCCTGGCTCGTCGGGGATGACACGCCGTCACGGCTCACCGCAGTGGCGGCAGCGCTGGTGCTCTCCGCCGTGGTGCTCATCAACCAGCCGCTCTCGGGAAGGATGGCGCTCGCGCGCCTTGCCCGGTTCATGCGGCGGGAGCCGGCGAAGCAGTCGTGTCCTTCGCTCCCTGCGTGATGTCAGGCGCGGGGCGCGAATTGCGCATATCGGGTGAGAGAAGGACGACACTCGTCCGGACACACGCTGGAGGAGAACCGATGCGAAGCCTGCTGCAGGTCGCCGTGGGGCGGTGGTTGAGACTCTGGATCGCCGGTACCGGGCCCGCCCCGGGTCACTTCCGGTAACGCCGAGGGCATGCACGGGGTCTTCTACCGCAGCATGCCCTCGAGCCGCTCC
>JBLNHD010000097.1:0-11121 GCA_050268825.1 Gemmatimonadota bacterium | reverse complement strand
TCCGCCGCCGGAGCTGCATCGGATTGATCTTCGGGGCGTAGATGTACTCGCCGTCGAGCAGGACGCGGCCGGTGATCCACCCGCCCTCGCTCAGCTCGTGCATGCGGTTGAGGGTGCGCAGAAAGGTGGATTTCCCGCAGCCCGACGGCCCGATGAGGGCGTGGACCTGCTGTGACGCGAAGCGGAGCGAGACGCCCTTCACCGCGGTGAACTTCCCGTACATCGCGGTGAGCTTGTCCGTCTCGAGCCTCGGCGCGGCGTCAGCCACGAGTGCCGGCCCCGCGTCGGAGCGCGAGGCGGGCTCCCACACTGAGGACGAGGACCACGAGGATGAGGACGAGGGCGCTGGCCCAGGCCAGCTGGTGCCACTCTTCATAAGGGCCGGTTGCGTAAGTGAAGACTGTGAGCGGGAGCGCCGCCATCGGCTGGTTCGGATCGGTGCTGAGGTACTGGCTGCCGAGCGCCGTGAAGAGGAGCGGTGCCGTCTCCCCCGCGATCCGGGCCACGGCGAGGAGGCTCCCGGTGATGATTCCCGGCAGCGTGCTGCGCACCACGATGCCGAGGCTCGTGCGCCAGCGCGGATATCCGAGCGCGAGGGCCGCCTCCCGGAGCGAGTTCGGCACCAGCCGGATCATCTCCTCGGTGGTCCGCAGCACCATCGGGATCATGATCATCGCGAGCGCCGCGCTGCCGGCCAGCGCCGAGAAGTGCTTCTGGGTCGCGACGATCCAGGCCCAGGCGAAGACGCCGATCACGATCGACGGCGTGCCGTTCAGGACGTCGGCCACGAAGCGCGTGAGCCAGGTAACCCGGCTCCCGGGGTACTCCGCGCAGTAGATCCCCGCCCCGATCCCGACGGGGAGCCCGATCAGCGCGGCCATCCCCACGATGATGAGCGTGCCCACGATGGCGTGGACCACTCCCCCGCCCGTTTCTCCGGCGGGCGCCGGCGTCTCCGTGAAGAACGCCGGATTGAGGCTGCCGGCGCCCTTGATCACCAGATCGGCGAGGATGAAGAGCAGGGGCAGCACCGCGAGCAGGACCGCGGCGATCATCAGCCCGACCATGACGTTGCTCTTGAGCCGGCGGAAGCTCCGACGGTTCATGCCGCGCCCCCGTCGCTCATAGCGCCCTGCTTCCCGCGGCCGAGCCGCGCGCGACGCGCCAGATCAGGAGCCGGGCGGCGGCATTCACGACGATCGTGAGCCCGAAGAGCACCAGGGCCACGTATGCCAGGGCGGAGAGGTGAAGGTCCCCGACCGCCTCGGTGAACTCGTTGGCGATCGCGGCGGCCATCGTGTACCCGGGCGCGAAGAGCGACGCGGCGATCTCGTGCCGGTTGCCGATGACCATCGTCACGGCCATCGTTTCGCCGAGGGCCCGCCCGAGGCCCAGAATGATCGCGCCGAAGATGCCCGTCCGGGCATACGGGATCACCACCGTACGCACGGCTTCCCACCGCGTCGCGCCGAGTGCGAGCGCGGCCTCGCGCTGGCTGGCCGGCACCGCGACCAGCACTTCACGCGCAACCGACATGATGTATGGCATGATCATGATGGCGAGGATGATGCCCGCCGAGAGCATGGACGGGCCGTAGATCGGCCCGTCGAAGATCGGGAGAAAGCCGAGCGTGCCCTGCAGGAACGGAAAGACGGTCGCGCGGAGGAAGGGGATGAGGACGAAGATGCCCCAGAGCCCGTAGACCACGCTCGGAATCGCCGCGAGAAGGCCGATGACGAACGCGATCGGCTGCCGGATCGACATCGGGGCGAACTCGGTGAGATAGACCGCCACCCCGAGCGAGAGCGGCACTGCGATGACGAGCGCGATGAACGACGACAGGAGCGTTCCGAAGATCAGGGGAAAGGCGCCGAAGCGGCCGGTCACCGGGTCCCACTCGCTGGATCCGATGAAGCCGAGCCCGAATTCGCCGATGGCGAGCCGCGACCCCACCCAGAGTTCGTAGACGAGAAAAAGGAGGAGGACCGGCACCGCGCCGGCCGCAAGCGTCAGGAGCGACCGGAAGGCGAGGTCGCCCCGGCTCTTGCGCCGGAGGTCCGGGTCGGTGGCCGGCGGCGCGCTCGCCGCCGGCTCGGGCAGGGTCGTCGACGTCATCGGGGAAAGCTACAGCCGTCCGATCCGTTCCTGGACCAGCTCGATCACCGGCATCGGGAGCGGGGCGTAATGCAGGTCCGTCGCCATTCGCTGCGCCTCGGGCGTGATCATCCAGGTCATGAACTCGCGAAGAATGCGCGCCTTGGCCGTGTCGCGCGGCTCCGTCCGCACCAGGAGCCAGGTGAAGGACGCGATCGGATAGGCCGCCTCCCCGGGCGGATTGGTGATCGAGACCCGGAAGTCGGTGCCCGGCTGGAGATCGGCGGAGGCCGCGGCCGCCGAGACGCTGGCGAGCGTCGGCTCGACGAAGTTGCCCGCGGCGTTCTGGACGTCGGCGTAGGGGAGCCCATTGCTGATGGCGTAGATGAGCTCGACGTAGCCGATCGTGCCCTCGTTCTGCTTGACCTGCTGCGTCACCCCCTCGTTCCCCTTCCCGCCGAGGCCGGTCGGCCAGCTCACCGACGTGGCCGATCCCACCCGCTCCTTCCACTCGGGCGAGACCTTCGCGAGATAGTCGGTGAAGATGAACGTCGTGCCCGATCCGTCGGAGCGATGCACGACGAGAATCGGCTGGTCGGGGAGCGCCACGCCGGGATTCAGGGCCGCGAGGCGCGCGTCGTTCCAGCGGGTGACCTTGCCGAGGAAGATATCGGCGATGAGGCCGCCATCGAGCTTGAGCCGGGTCTGGCCGAGCGAGGGGAGGTTGTACGTCACTACGTCCGCGCCGAGCACCGTCGGAATGTGCGCGACGTTGTTCTGCACGGCGGCGATCTGCTCGTCGGTCATCGGGCCGTCGGTGGCCCCGAAATCCACCGTGCCCTCGGTGAACTGCCGGATGCCGCCGCCGGAGCCGATCGACTGATAGTTGATCTGGACGCCGGTCTGGCGGTGGTACTCGTCGAACCACTTGGTGTAGATCGGGTTCGGAAAGGTGGCGCCGGCGCCCGTCAGCCCGGTGCCGGCATCGGCGCCGGCGGCGGCACCGTCCTTCGGGGCATCGCCCGCGGAGCAGGCCGCGACGGCGAGGGCGAGGAGTGCGGCCGCGAGGCGCGAGGTGGTCCGTGTCATCGATGGCTCCAGCATGAGATGAAGTGAGTTCCCGGCATCAGAAGGAGAGGGAAGCCTGGAAGAGCGCCTGGGTGCGCGCCGCGTCGAGCGCGGGTGTCGGGGCGCCGTCTTCGTACGAGAGATGATCGATGTCCGCGAGCACGCGCAGGTTCGGCGACACCTGGTAGGCCACGCCGCCGATGTAGCGTGTCCGGCGGTCGCCCGACACGTCCACGTCGGGGTTCACCACGTCCACCCGGCTGATGAGCATCACCGGGGTGTCGGGCACGCGCAGCACCGCAAAGGCCGTCACGACTTCGCCGCGCCGCGTCGCTGCATCGGGGAGTGCCGGCGGCGCGGGATCGTCGAGGCGATCGCGGGTGATGGCGTACTCGCCGGCGAGGGTCAGGAGCTTCGACCGGTAGGAAAGCATCCCGAGCGCGCGGTCGCGGACGCCGCCACCGGTGGGGACGCCGTGATGCCCGAACGCCGAGAGCCGGAGGCCGCCCGCGCGGCTCATGTCGTCGGTCGGGACCAGCCGCACGGAGATCCGGCCCGCCACATCCTTGCGCTTGTCGCCGGGCGTGCGATTGTAGCCCTCGCCGTTGTAGATCCCGACCTGCGCGTTCACGGCGTCCTTCCCCCAGGTGCCGTCGATACCCGCCCCGAAGTCCGACGACGTCAGGTACCCGTTCCGGTCGAGCGCGATCGTCCCCTGCATGCGGAAGTCCCAGATCGCCTCTTCGAAATCGACCCAGGGCGTATGGATCTGGCCGAGCTTGAAGGTGAGCCCGCTGGCCTCAGGCGTGTACGCCGCGTAGGCGTACTTGAGCCGGTAGGCCAGCGACCCGTCATCCGGGCGGTAGATGTCGGCGGTGATGCGGCCCGAGACGCCGTGCCCGAACGCGCCTGTCACGTTCACGTAGGCGCGCGCGATGTCGAAGTTGTTCGAATTCCCGGCATCGTCGGACAGGACGTACTGATAATGTCCGTACACGACGCCACCGACTTTCACCGTCGGGCTTCCCTGAGCAAGGGCGACCGCCGGCAGCACGGCCAGAAGCGCTCCCCCGAACACGACGTTCCGAAGCATGCTCGCGTCTCCGCGGAGTGGACCTGCGCGCACCACCCGACTGCGCACACGTAACGAATCTCCGCGGTGTAACGAATCCCCGGGCCGAATGTCACAGGCACGTAACAAACCCCCCGGGACGATGCCCGGACGTCACGAATCGGTCACGCCTCAGCGAGCGCTTTCCCGCGGCCGGTCGAACGGGTCCTCGAACAGGTGATCCTCCGGCAGTGCCGGCGATGACATGGCGGCACCGCCACCTGCATCACATGGTCCTGCCTTGCGCCGGTCCTCAGGCGCCTCAGCGCGCTCGTCTCGAACGTTCTCCGCCATCCGCCAATCATGAGGGCCACTCGTCACGACGAGGCGCAGCCCTCGTAACACTCCTGCCACCGCGCCGCGCTTCGGCGCCGCCGTGACACGATTGTTGCCGGATCGTGAGCCCGCCGAGACCGCGGCTGGGGACTTTCCCCATCGTCCTCAACCCGGGTGAGATGGAATGCGCGGTCGTCTGCTGTCGGTGCTGCTCGGAACAGGTGCGCTTCTTTCCTTCATACCTTCGGCTGTCCGGGCGCAGGAGCCCGGCCGCATCGTCGGCCGCGTGGTCGACGCCGGCCAGGGTGCGCCCATTTCCGGAGCGCAGGTCGAGCTGGTCGGACGGGACATGATCGTGGTGTCCGCGCTCGACGGGCGCTTCGCCCTGACCGGCGTGCCCGCGGGTCCCGCAACCGTGCGCGTCCGGATGATCGGCTACGCCGCCAAGCTCGTATCGGGCATTGCGGTGCGCGCCGGCGAGACCGTGGCACAGGACATCTCGCTCGAGCCGGCCACGGTCGAAGTCGCGGAGATCGCGGTGACGTCCGCGGCGGAGCGGGGATCCGTCTCGCGCGCCCTCGACGAGCAGCGGAACGCCGTCGGCGTGGTGAATGCGGTGAGCAGCGAGCAGATCCAGCGGAGCCCCGACAGCGACGCAGGGCAGGCCGTGCAGCGCGTGAGCGGCGTGACGGTGCAGGACGGGAAGTACGTCTTCGTCCGCGGCCTCGGCGAGCGGTACACGACCACCTCGCTCAACGGCGCGCGCGTGCCGAGCCCGGAGCCGGAGCGGAAGGTCGTGCCTCTCGACATGTTCCCCTCCTCGCTGATCGAGACGATCACGACGTCGAAGACGTATACCCCGGACCAGTCGGGCGATTTCAGCGGCGCCCAGGTGGACATCCGGACGCGGGAGTTTCCGGGGCGGCGGCAGCTCTCGCTCTCGGTGACGAGCGGATTCAACACGGAAGCGACGCGCGGGAGTGTGCCGGCGGCGCCGACCAGCGGAGGCGAGTGGCTCGCGCTCACCGGCGCCGAGCGCCGCCTCCCGGCGCCGGTGGCGAATGCCGGCGACCTCCAGAGCGCGCTGCCCCAGGCCGCGGTCAACCAGATGGTCTCGTCGTTTCGCCCGGCGTGGACGCCCGACCGCCGGAGCGTCATGCCGAACATGTCGCTCGGGCTCAGCACGGGCGGCACGCAGGACATCCTCGGCCGCCCGATTGGCTATCTCCTCTCCGGTACCTATTCCATCAGCCAGGAAGTCCAGGCCGACCAGGTCCGCGCCATCGCGATTGCCGGGAGCGAGCCCGGGAGCACGCTGCAGGCGGACAGCTACACCGGCACGACCGGGCGGACCGGGGTGCTGTGGGGCGGTCTCCTCAACCTTACGATGCCGCTCGGCGAGCGGACGAAGCTCTCGCTCAACAACGCGTACAACCGCACGGCCGACAATGACGCCCGGCACGAGACCGGGACGAGCGAGAACCTCGGGCTCACCCTCGCCATCGATCGGCTCCGTTATGTGGAACGGGCCATCCGCTCGACCCAGCTCGCCGCCGTGCACCAGCTCGGCGACCAGACCCGCCTCGACTGGAGCGCAACCACGTCGGGTGTGACCCGGCGCGAGCCGGACCGCTCCGAGATCGTCTACGCCCGCGACGAGGTGGAGGGCGGCACCTACCGCTGGCTCAGCGGTAGTAATGAAGGTGCCGTGCGCACCTTCGCCGACCTGGCCGAATCGAGCCTCGAGGCGGGTGCCAACCTGACGCTCGGGCTCGGGCCGACCGCGAGCTCGCCGGCGCTCAAGATCGGCGCGCTCGCGCGCCGGACGACGCGGGACGCCGAGACCGCCGCCTACAGCATCTCGGCGCCCGGGCTCGCGGCCGAGCACCGCGCGCTGGCGCCGGAGGCGATCTTCGACGGACGCTTTGCGGAACCGGAGGATGCCGTCTTCCGCATTTCGCCGCTCTCGCAGGGAGGGACGTACGAGGCCAGCGACCGGCTCTTCGCCGGGTACGCGATGGGGGACCTCGGCCTCGCCTCGAACATCCGCCTCGTGGCGGGTGCGCGACTCGAGTCGTCGGAGGTGACGGTCACGGCAGAGCCGACGATCGGTGTTCCCGTGACGACGTCGCCGAGCTACGTCGACGTGCTCCCGTCGGCCGCGGTCAACTACAATCTCACGCCGCAGCAGACCCTCCGGCTTTCGCTCTCCCAGACCCTGTCCCGGCCCGAGTACCGCGAGCTCGCCGAAGTCCAGTATCGCGAGGTGCTGGGCGGGGACAACGTCGTCGGGAATCCCGACCTGCGGCGCACCCTCATCCGCAACGCCGATCTCCGGTGGGAGTGGTATCCCGCCCAGGGCGAGATCGTGAGCGTGGGCTTCTTCGCCAAGCAATTCGACAACCCGATCGAGCGGGTCTACCTGGCGACCTCAGGCACCCGCCTCATCCGCTACGTGAACGCGGAGGGCGCGCGCAACTACGGCGTCGAGCTGGACCTGCGCAAGAACCTCGGCTTCCTGGTTCCGGCGCTCCGCGGCCTCTCCGCCTTTGCCAATGCCACGGTCATGCACAGCGACGTGGAAATCGGCGCGTCCGATGCGAGCAAGACGAACGACAATCGCGCCATGGTTGGCCAGGCACCATACGTCGTGAACGGCGGTCTCACCTTCAGCGCCGGTGCGAACGCGAGCGCGACCGCGCTGGTGAACCGCGTCGGCCGCCGCATCGTGAGCGCGAGCGAGGCGCCGCTCCCGGACATCTACGAGGAAGCGCGCACGGTGGTCGATGTGTCGCTGCGATTCCCGGTGACCCATGGGCTGACCGGACGGGTCGACGCGAAGAACCTGCTCGACTCGGCGCATGAAGTGACGCAGGGGACGGTGGTGCGAGAGGCGCACCACACGGGCAGGGTGTTCCAGATCGGCTTCACCTGGGCGCTGTAGGCGGCGCCAATGCGGCGTGACGATCTCGTGACGCCGCGGCAACCGGATCGACACGGACGGCGATTTGGTTCCACGCGTTCCAGTGGACGCCCGATCCCGCGTGAACTCAAACGAGGTATGGAGAACATGATCACAGTGCTCGATGGCAGGCTTCGCCGCACGATGGCCGCCGGCGCCGCGTCGCTCGCCCTTCTGCTCGGCGCGTGCTCCGATGGAACCGAGCCGGAAGCCGCGCCCGCGCCCCCGGCCACCCTGCAGGCCACCGCGACGTCCGCCACGGGAGTGGCCCTGACCTGGGCGGCCTCCACCGGTGCCACCGGCTACATCGTGGAGCGCGCGCCGGGGGCCGGTGGCGCCTTCGCGCAGGTCGCGACGCCGACGGCGACGACCTACGCCGACGCGGGGCTCGCACCGGCGACCGCCTACCGGTACCGCGTGTACGCGGTGAACAGCGCCGGCGCGAGCGGGGCGAGCTCCGAGGTCGCCGTCACCACCGACGCGGCGGGCGCCAGGGTCGCGACGATCAGCGCGGACATCACCGCCGACCGCACGCTCTACGCGGATACGCTCTACACGATTTCAGGCTTCGTGCACGTCGCGAATGGCGCCACGCTGACGATCCAGCCCGGCACCGTGATCCACGGGGACTACAATACGCTCGGTTCCTCGCTCTTCATCCTGCGCGGAGCGCGCATCGAGGCCGTCGGGACCGCCGAGGCGCCGATCGTCTTCACCTCGTCGCGTCCCGTCGGCCAGCGGCAGCCGGGAGACTGGGGCGGTCTCGCCATCATCGGCAATGCGCCCATCAACCGTGCGGCCCCCGTCCTGCTCGAGGGGACCAATACCGGCGCCACCAACCCGGCCGTGGATTACTCCGGGGGCACCGCAGACGCCGACGACAGCGGCGAGCTTCGCTACGTGCGCGTGGAATTCGCGGGCTACGCGCCCGCCCAGGATGCGGAGCTCAATTCCTTCACGCTCGCGGCCGTCGGGAGCGGCACCGGACTCTCGTACCTCCAGTCGATGTCCGGGCTCGACGATTCCTTCGAGTTCTTCGGCGGCAGCGCGGACGCTACCCACCTCGTGTCGTACGAGTCGGGCGACGATCACTTCGACCTGTCCGAGGGCTACCAGGGCCGCATGCAGCACCTGATCGCCTACCAGACCCGCGTGCTCATTCCGCGCGCCGGGGCCGGGAACGTGTCGAACGACCCGCAGGGCATCGAGAACGACGGGTGCGCAGGCGCCAACTGCACCAACGGGCAGAACTCGACCCCGCTCACCATCCCGCTCGTCGCCAACTTCACGCTGGTCGGCACGGGCCCCGGCGTCGTGGACGCGACCTCGGGCGGCATCGGCATGATGCTCCGCCGCGGCACGGGCGGCTACTACGTCAACGGCGTCATCGCGCGCTGGCCGCGTGCGGCGATCAGCCTGCGGGACGCGGCGACGAACGACCGGATCACGGCGGGCGATCTCGAGCTCAGGAATCTGCTCCTCGCCGACGTCACCACGGTGTTCCAGGCCAGCAGCGGCAGCAACGTGCAGTTCACGGTCGACGCGGCCGCCAATGCGATCGAGCAGACCGCGATCACGACAGCGGGCCTCTTCACGGCCTTTGCAGCGCAGCCGACCACGGCGGAGCAGCTCGACTGGACGCCGGCCGCCGCCTCGCCGGCGGCCACGGGCGGACTTGCGGCCTTCGCCGGCGCCATGGCCACCAAGGCCGGCGCAGCGGTCTCGGGCACCACGTATCGCGGCGCGGCCGACCCGGCGGGGGTGAAGTGGTGGCAGGCCTGGACCGTCTACGCGGACAACTGAGTATCCCGATTGGTTGGCTGGCGCGCGGCCGGTGCCCCTCGGGCATCGGCCGTCGCCTTGGCCCCGGAGCAGCGATGATGCAATGGATCGGCCGCGCCCTGTTCGCGGCAATGGCGGTGGGAGTGCTCGGAGCGTGCGAGCGCGCGAATGGAACAGCGACCGTGTCGGTCGAGGGTTCGAGGGCCGTCGACTCGATCCACCCGCCGGCGGTGGCGCTCGAGCGGTTTCGCGCGGGCCTCGCCGGCCCCGCCGAGCGGCTCGCGGGCGGGGAATCGAGCATCGAATCACTGACGGCACGGTGGGTTGCCGCCGTGGAGACCCACGATACCGCGACGATCCGGCGGCTCGTCATCGATCGCGCCGAGTTCGCCTGGCTGTACTATCCGGCCTCGCCCTTTGCCCGAGGCCCACTATATCAGTCCCCCGACGTCGTCTGGTTCCGGCTCCAGGCGAACAGCGAGAAGGGCATCGTGCGCGTCCTGCGCCGGCTCGGCGGCAGCGACATGCGCTACCGCTCCGTCGCATGTGGCGCAGCGCCGAAGATCGAGGGCGAAAACCGGATCTGGGAGTATTGCTCGGTTCAGCTCGGGGAGGGGGCCGACGCTCGCGCGGCGCTCCTCTTCGGCGGGATTCTGGAGCACGAAGGCCGCTTCAAGTTCATCAGCTACGCCAACCAGTACTGACGGCGAGTGTCAGAAACGCACCGTGAGCGCGGTGCGGACGCCGTCGATCGCCAATAGCGCCGGGTCCGCAAAGCTCTGCCGCTCGTACATCACGCGGAACTGCGCCCTGTCCGTGAGATAGAGCCCGAGCCCGGCGCCGACGAGCGTGCTGTGGTCGTTGCCCTGGTCGGCGTCGGGGTCCGCCACATCGAAGCGAAAGACCGGCTCGATCGAGTGGAGCGCGTCGCGCTCCACCAGGATATTGTAGGCGAGCACGAGGAGTCCGCCGCGGAGGCGCGCGGGCGTTTCCGCAAACGATTCGGCAGAGACGAACTCGGTCAGCACGAAGAGGCCGGGTTCGCCGGGCGCGCCCAGTCCGGCATCCACGCCCCACCCCTGGTGCCGCACGGTCGGCCCGACGGAATCCGCGATCCCTTCGTGCGACACGGCGGAGACGCCGACGTTGAGCCGGCCGAGCGGCTCGAAGCCGATGCGTGCGGCCAACGTCTTGGCGTCGTTCGCGTCCCGCGGGGCGCTCTCGCCCTCGCCGTTGTAGATGCCCGCCTCGAGCAGGACCCGCTCCCGGATCCGTGCGATGAACAGGACACCGATGTCGCGCCCGGACAGCCGCTCCTCCTCGATCAGGTCGTTGAGTGCGACCTCGAACAGGCCCATGCCCGCGCCACGCTCGATCGACGGAAGATTCTTCGACGACATCGATTCGTAGCGTCCGAAAGGCCGCTTGCTCTGGCCGAGCCGCAGCGTGAGCGGCGGCTCGGTTTCCGGCTCGGTCAGGAGGACGTCGACATAGGCATCCTTGAGGCTCAGCCCTTCGACGCGTCCGCCCTCGTACGAGGGCTCGATGACGACGTACACGCGCTCGGAGAGCCGTGCCTGCGCCTCGATCCGTGCCCGGCGGGTAAAGAAGCCGTTCCGCGGCCCGAGCTCATCCGCGTACGCCGCATTGTCGAGCCAGTAGAAATGGTGCTGCAACCGGCCCTCGAAGCGGACCGAGGGAAATTCGTCCTGCGCCCCGAGCGGAGCGGCGGCGAGCAGGCACAGCGCGGCAGCGAGGTGGAGGCGTGGCACCAGAGGGTTCCCTCGATTCGGTGACCGGTCGGCATCGGGGAGGCACAATGCCGTCC